>CANGFK010000266.1 GCA_947452925.1 Chitinophagaceae bacterium
ATAGGGTATAGAAAATAAGTTTTCTTACCACAATTCTCCTGCTTTTTAATTGAGAGTAGTTACTTCTGTCTCCTTATTCCTAAACTTGTTTTGGTGTATTTGGCATGTCTTGTACGCTACAACCTCTTTTGAAGTGTATAAGATAGTGGTTGGATCTTGCCAGCTTATATTTTATTATTTATTTAAAATGAGTTTATGAAAAAAATGGTTACGCTTCTTGCCTTAGCCTCCTGCACCTTTGGTGCAAAGGCACAAAGTCCTTTAACCCCGGGAAACATAGTAATGTATGTGGTGGGCAATGGAATTGACACGCTCAGTAGTTCTGCTTATCCTGTGAGTCTTGTTGAACGAAATGTTAGTTTACAAGGATTGCTTTCGGGTAAAGCCCCTATTGTACAAACTATCGAAGTGCCTTCTGTAACTGGTAATGCAACAGGTAACAATAATGTATTAACTGCACAAGGTACCGGGACTTATGAAGGGCAAATAAACCTTTCAGCCAATGGTAAATTCCTTGTATTTGGAGGCTATGGGTTTGACCTTACCAATGGTATCAATACAGGTGCAAATAAAATATCTGTTACTTCTACCAAAGCAAACACTACCAATACTGGCGGTTTGCCAGCTATCCCACGTGTGATAGGAACTTTGGATGCTAGTGGTGCTATCAATACCAGTACCGCATGCACCAATTTGTTTTCTGGCTTTGCAATACGTTCAGTAGTGGCACCATTAGATAGTGTATTTTTTATAAATGGATCTACTACAGGTATACAGCGAACAATTATGGGTGCTACTTCATCCAATTCTTTGTCTTCTTATTCGGCAACGAACAATATGCAAGCACCTAAAGTGGATGCATTAGAATTGATAGATGGTCAACTGTACGCTTCAGCTAAGGATTATATTGGTTCGCCACGTAACCAAGCTGTACGCATTGTAACTGTTGGCAAACTAAATGATACCACCAAAAATGAAATTGTTGCTCCTTTGCCGGGTATTGATACGACTTATCCAAGTGCAACAACCACACAATCTTATCCCTGGCAGTTTGTACAGTTTAATGTAAAGGGCGGAAAAGTAATGTACATTGCTGATAACACCCTTAATACTGCTGTAGTAGAAAGAGGTATTCAGAAATATTCTCTTGTAAATGGAACTTGGGTATTTAATGGTCAGATTCATGCAGATGGTATTATTGATCTTACAGGTAAAAATGATGGCGACAAAGTGCTATTGTTAGGCAGCAATGCCAAGAAGCTTTTTGGGGTATATGACGTAACTGGTTTTAATGTGGCACCTATTGATACCGCTGCCATGGTATTGGATACTGCACTGCAGAACTATGCTTTCAGAGGTGTAGCTTTTACACCGGGAACAACTTCTGTAGTTGGGTTGCCTGTTAGCTTGAAATCACCACTGACAGCTTCTTTGGTTAATGGAAAAGCATTGCTTTTGTGGGCTACTGCTTCTGAATTAGCAACCAAAGGCTTTACTGTAGAAAAGAGTATCAACGGAAAAATATTCAGCTCAATAGGAGTTGTATCTGCCAACAACAAACCTGCTAACTATAACTTTACTGATGCATCTGTTGGAGTCATTCAATACTATCGTTTGAAGATAGAAAACAAAGATGGAAGTTTTAGCTACAGTACAGTTGTTACGTTAAACAACAAGACAGCAATCAAGTTGGGCGTTTATCCTAATCCGGTTACTAATTCGGCACTTATCTCTCATCCTCAAGCTCGTGAAGGTGCTACTTTGAAGGTTATCTCTATTGATGGAAAAACAATAGCTACCTATGCCATTCGAACAGGGGCTACCAAAACAAGTATTGATGTGAGCAGTTTGGTGAAAGGAAATTACTTCGTTTCTTTCGAAGTTAATGACTCAAAGGCTACTGCACAGTTTGTGAAGTAGGGTTTGCCATCAGGTTATTATAAAAGGTAAAATAAAGGCGGGTTACATCATACAACAATAGTTTGTAGAATGTAACCCGTCCTTGTTTATAATACTACGCCGCAAAACAAACCGTTCATACACAGGCAAACAATCATTAACTTAAACCTGCTGTCTCTGTATTTAAATAAGTATGTGGGTTTTTGTCTTACAAACTTATCTGGATACTTTTATTAAACCTATTTGTTACTGTTTATAAACACCTGATTGTGCTTGAAATTACTTGACTTGTGTTCAAACGGTAGCCTCGGAGGAGGTGGGTTTTATAAATGAGTTTTCCGACTCTTTCTATTCTAGCTTTAGTAACGGCGAGTCCATGACAGCGTCATGAACAAGACCCCGACATTCATGGGCTAGATATTGTTCCATAACTGATAAACTTTCTTTGTTAGCATCTAAATCATTCCACCTACCCCCTTAAACTTCTCAATAAATGCCGTCAACTTTTGAAAAACAGTCTTCTTCTTTGTCAAATACTGAGGGTTTAATGGACTCATTTTGGGTAACAGTGCATTCAATTCTGTCCCATTCTCACTGGCAAATTCACGCTTTAAGGAGGTCGCTATATATCGCTTTGCTTCTTCCTCATTTAAGTTCTCTTCTGTAATCAATGCCGATACCTCCAATTGTTGTTTATGTTGAGCATAAGAAAAGAAGGCATCAATAATGCTCGATTTATCTTTAATGGTGTCGAGGTCTGTTTCATTAATAAAATCAACTACTAAGCTTTCCTTTGCTCTATTACCTACGCTAGCACGAATAACCCTACGAATCTCTTCTACTAACGCAACTTTATCGGTAGTGTTTTTATGGTTTTCAAATATCAGTTCAAGAATATAATCGAGGTTTATCTCTTGCGATTTAAGTAGGTCTATTTCAAATACTACATCATCCCAATCTATTGTTGATTCTTCTGCTGCTTTCCCACTTTTCTGGTGTCTTAACCAGTCGCGAATATCATTATAGGTAGAACGATAATCCTGAACTGTTCGTTCTTTAAGTACTTCTATCTTTTGCATAGCAGCTAGTTCACCATCCGTTACAAAATGTGTCTCTTTAAATGCTTCTATAGCTTCTGCATCAGTCGTATCTATTGCCTGAAGTACTTTTAGGTTGGTAAATTCATCGTAGTTCTGCAATATGTTTTCTACACGCAAATACTCCCCAAATAGTTTGGAGAACTCTTTTTTATCTTTCTCAGTTACAATTTCATCTGGGTTAGGGAACTTTTCATTCAATTCTTTTACAACATCATTATAACCCCTGCGTGCATCCCCTGTAATGATGTCGGTAAAGCCGTCCAGATATTCTTTGTAACTCTTTTCAAGCACTACGTTTTTGGTGCTGCTATCTCCAAACAACGTAATGGCTTCTACGGTAGCATTTTCTAAATTCCTGAAAGTAACAATATTGCCAAAGGTCTTTGTTGCATCATAAATACGGTTGGTACGAGAAAAAGCTTGTATTAACCCGTGATAACGTAGATTCTTATCTACAAATAAAGTATTGAGTGTGGGTGCATCAAAGCCTGTAAGAAACATACCAACTACAATAATAAGGTCAATTTCTTTGCTCTTTACACGTTTGGCAAGGTCACGATAGTAATTCTGAAACTCTTTACTGTCAACTCCATAACTCGTTTTGAATAAGGCGTTATAATCATTGATAGCTTTGGTTAAAAACTCTTTTGCACTGCTGTCCATTGCAGTGGGTTCAAAGGTTTCATCAGGTATTTCACCTATTGCATTTTGCTCTTCATTGGCTGCAAAAGAAAAGATAGTGGCTATTTTCAGTGGCTTATCACTATCCTTTTGCAAGCTGTTCAGTTCCTCATAATAACATTTGGCAGCATCCACACTACTCACCGCAAACATGGCGTTAAAACCTTTGTTGCTTCCCTGATTCCGATGGGTCTTTATCCTGAAATTCTGTAGAATGTAGGTAGATATTTCTTTTATACGGGCAGGATGCAGAAAGGCTTTTTTGTTTTCTGCGGCACTCAGCTTTTTCTCATCTTGTTCCGTTTCTATATCCTTAAACTTGGGCCTTACATTATTATAATCAACCTTAAACTTTAGCACTTTATCATCTCTGATGGCATCCGTAATTACGTAGGAATGTAATTCGCTGCCAAATACACTTGCGGTAGTGTCTGCACCCAAAGCATTTTCAGGAAAGATGGGTGTGCCTGTAAAACCAAATTGATAGAACTTTTTAAACTTCTTATTCAAGTTCTTTTGTGCTTCTCCAAATTGTGAGCGATGTGCCTCATCAAAAATGAACACCACTTGTTTTTGATAAATGGATAGGTCACCCTCCGTTTTCATGAGGTTATTCAGCTTCTGAATGGTGGTAACGATAATCTTATTATCATCCTTCTCAATATTCCGCTTCAAACCAGCCGTACTATCCGATCCATTCACACTATCCGGAGAAAATCGTTGGTATTCTTTCATCGTCTGAAAGTCCAGATCCTTTCTATCCACTACAAAGAATACTTTATCAATAAAATCTAGTTGTGTAGCTAATCTTGCCGCTTTAAAACTGGTTAGTGTTTTGCCCGAACCTGTGGTGTGCCAGATATAGCCCCCACCTCCCGCTTTAGACCAGATTTTAGATTGATACGAACTCGCTATTTTCCATAGTATTCTTTCTGTTGCTGCTATCTGATAGGGTCTCATCACTAGCAAGGTATCACTCGTATCAAAAACCGAATAGGTGAGAAGCACATTTAAAAGAGTTTGTTTCTGAAAAAATGTTGCCGTAAAGTCCTTAAGGTCTTTAATCAATGAATTATCCGCCTTTGCCCAGTTCATGGTAAAGTCGAAGTTGTTTTTATTCCGGTCAACGGTGTTGGCAAAATAACGGCTATCTGTACCGTTGGAGATTACAAATAGCTGTATGAATTTATACAATGAGTTACTACTATTTAAACTCTCTTTAGTATAACGATGCACTTGATTGAACGCTTCCCTGATGGCAACCCCACGCTTTTTTAGCTCTACTTGCACCAAAGGCAACCCATTCACCAGTATCGTTACATCATAACGATTGGCATGTGTGCCTTTCAGTTCAAATTGTTTAATTACCTGCACTTTATTACGGGCAATATTCTTTTTATCTACCAGATAGATATTTTGGATATGCCCATCATCAAAAACAAAGTCATGAATATAGTTGTCGTGTATTTTCCTTGTTTTTTCTATCAGGTTATCACTTGGCTTATCCAGATATTCC
>CANGFK010000267.1 GCA_947452925.1 Chitinophagaceae bacterium
ATTTTTCTACTATTACCTTTTACCGATACATAAGCCCCTTGTAGTGGTTCTCCACCGTCACTGTAAACATGTCCCTTAATTTGAACTTCATCACCCAAAAAACTGGTTGTTATTGTTTCAAAGAAAGTGGATTTTTTCTTTAAAACAACAGTGTTATTTTGAATTGTATAGTCAAAAGGCTGTCCCTTTACTAACAAATCCATTACTTGAGTAACTGAAGCATCTTTAACATTGATAGTTAATGGCTTTACCTCTTTGATCAAATCATAATCATAGAATAACAAGAAGCCAGATTGTTGTTTTACAGTCTCCAAGATGCGTTCTATACGGGTATCTTTCACAGAAAGAGAAATTTTCTGTGAAAAGGCTCGTGCAGATACTTGCAGAGTAACCATTACTAAAACTATAATAAATACACGCATAATTACAAAAGCTTTGACTCTTACATTCGTTTCATTTCTAAAGCACAATCACCCTCCTCCCCTCTATTCTGAAGTGCATACCGCTCAACTCTAATATTTTCAACGCCCCAACTAATGTTTCCTCTCTTCTAATCTGACCTACAAACACATTGTCCGGTACAGCACCAGCATAACTCACATCTACATCGTACCAACGAGAAAGTTGACGCATGATAGTCACAATCCCAGCTTTGTTAAATATAAAATATCCATTTTTCCAAGCTAGTTCCTGCTCTACATCTGCGTTTTCAACAGTCATACGGCCATCTTGATAACTAGCTGCAGCTTTGCCAGGTGTTAAAATCGTAGTTGCATTATTAGCAGCTATTTTAACAGAGCCTTCAATCAAAGTAGTTTTAGCAAAAGCTTCCTCATCATAGTCATTAACGTTAAAATGTGTTCCCAACACCTCCACACTCATATCCTTTGCCAAAACCCTAAAAGGCATATTCTTATTGTGAGCTACCTCAAAATAAGCCTCTCCTGTTAGCACCACTTTTCGCTCATTCCCGTTGAATGTTGTCGGATACTTCAAGGAGCTAGCAGCATTTAACCAGACTTTTGTTCCGTCAGAAAGTACTAACTCATACATTCCACCTCTTGGGGTACTGACGGTATTATAATTAAGTTCTCTTGCAGATTTGTTATCTGAAATGTAGCTCAACTCATCCCCTTTCTTCACTAGGGATACACCTCCTTCTTTGGCAACAACCCCTTTCAATGCATCATTCAACAAAACTTTTGAACCGTTTGCGAGTGTTAAAACAGCTCTGTTACTACCAGGAAGTATATCTTTTGCTGGAGAAAGGGTTGAGATATTATCAGTAGAAACATGATAACCCAAAGCTAGATAAAGTCCTCCAATGCTTATCATGAACGCAGCAACAGCAGCCGCTGCAAACCACACTCTCTTTTTCCTTACAACAAAACTTTCTGTTTGCTTTGCAGAGGACATTATATCATTAAACATCTCATCTGCCCTAGAATTATCTGACAAACCGGAGTATACCCTACGCTCAAAAGCACTAGCAATGCTCACTTTCAAAGTATCCGTATCATCAGTCATCCAAAAACGTTTCAACTCTTCTAGTTCAGAAGTAGTTAATGTGTTATCAGCATAACATTCCAATATTTCTAAATAGCGACTATCCGACATCTTATTTGTTTTTGCTGAAGTTATCAACTTCCAATATGAAAATATTGATTTCCCCAACATTAAAGACAGTGAAAAGTGGGGCAGGTATTAGTTTTTCTAAAAAAATATAATTATTTCGATAAAAACGCAGTCACTACCGCGTAAACAAGAGAAATTCCCGCAGAATTTGACTCTATGTATATTCTAATCGAATTCAGAGCCTTGTTCATATGACTCTTGACTGTGTTTTTGGATATATTAAGTTTTGTTGCAATTTCTTCTTGAGAAAGACCTGCAATACGACTAAGCGAATAGATAAGTTGTTGTTGTTTAGGTAACTTAGTTACAGCATTGTTCACCAACTCCTCTGCTTCTTTTTTAAATAACAAATCCTCAGGAGATCCATTGGCAATACTAAAGTAATCCTCCAGATTCTTCAAAAAGGCATCCTCTTTTACTTTCTTTTGCAACACGTTCAGTATATGGTTTCGGGCAATAATAAACAACCAGGACTCCATATCAATCACAGTGGCTAATTGCTCTCTTTTCAACCATACTTTCACAAAAACCTCTTGCACAATCTCTTCTGACAGTTGCTCTGACTTTGTAAATACAAATGCCACAGAATAAATATGATCCCAATAGAAATCAAAAAAAGCACGAAAGGAAGACTCATCTCCTCCCGCAATGCTTTTTATAATATCTTTTGAAATGGGCTGCATAAAGAAATCTCTACATTGATAACTAAAGGAATAAAACTAAGGAAAGTTTGCAAATAACAGATTCTAAATTACTATTTAACATGATAAAATACTGTAACATAAGTACAAATACCCTACTTGCTCATTTATATTTTCCTGTAAATCATATAATCAAATCCCATGAGTTCAAACCGTTCTCTATTGCTGAACTCATATTGAAGACCTGAAAAAACATTCTCGAAAGTGCCTTCAATCAAGGGATTATCCACTGTAACAACAACTTGATTAGCACTAGTCAAATTAATGATTATCAAAGTTATTTCATTTTCATACTTCCTAATAAATGAAAGAATGCCATTATTGTCACATGGAAGTATAAATGTTTCTCCTTTGGCTATGGAATTTGTTTTGTGAACAGCCAGAAGCGTCTTGTAAAAGCCATGCAACTCAGTTGGATATTGCCAGTTTATCTCATCTTTATTAAAAAATTGCAATCGATTCTTGTTGGGCAACTCCTGACCAGAATATATCAAAGGAATACCGCTGCTCCAAGTGCTTGAAAACACAGCAAATGGCTTTACTGCTCCTCCGTACTTCTCATACTCTGTTCCATTCCAGCTATTCTCATCGTGGTTGGAGGTAAAAAACAATTTCAATGCATTAAAAGGATACTGACTGTAAACGTGCAATACATTATACAAATCATTTACAATAGCTTCTCCTTTCACAAACCTTTCTGTTGCGTGCATCCACTGCCACGCATAACTAACATCATACACGTGATGATAGGAAGGCTCTTCACATTCTGCCAGCCAAAACAACGGTTTCAATCCTTCGCAAGCCGTCCTCGCATCTGTCCAAAAATCCAATGGAACCAAATGCGCCATATCGCATCTAAACCCATCAATATCAAATTCCCGCACCCAAAAACGCATGGCATTAATCATGGCATCCCTCATATCCCGATTGGTATAATCCAAATCTATCACATCTTCCCAACCATTTCTCTCAGTAAATTCTCCTGCTGCATTCTTTTGATAGAACTCTGGATTACTTGCCGTCCATTCATGATCCCATCCCGTATGATTAGCCACCCAATCTATAATAATCTTAAAGCCAAGGCGGTGTGCTTCATCTACTAATTCTTTAAAATCGCTCAATGTACCAAACTCTGGATTGATGCTCACATAACTGCTACAGGCATAATAACTACCCAATGTCCCCAATCTTTTCTCAATACTAATCGGTGTAATCGGCATCAGCCAAAGTATCTCCACCCCCATGTCTTGCAACCTTGGCAGGTGTTTACTGAATGCCTTGAAAGTTCCCTCGGCAGTATATTGACGAACATTTACTTCGTATATATTGCTCCCCGTTGCCCACTCCACAGTATTAAATGATCTTGTCATCGCACAAAAATTATTATTGTAATGTGAGCAAATAAAACCTTTATTTTTATTCGCTATGAACATAAATGATAATTCGGAAAGAAAAGTAAGCCTTTTGCAAGCCACAGCCATCAATATGATTGACATGGTCGGCATCGGACCGTTTGTAGTATTAAGCGTTGTTGCCGAAATAATGGGTGGAACTTACTTTTTATATGCCTGGATAGCAGGTGCATTCTTAGCCTTTATCGATGGAACTGTTTGGAGTCAGTTAGGTTCTACTTATCCCATGGCGGGTGGTAGTTACAATTTTTTAAAAGAAGGTTATGGCAGCAAATGGGGCAAGCTTATCAGCTTTCTTTTTGTATGGCAAACCCTCATTCAAGCGCCACTAGTCATCGCTTCTGCCGCCATCGGATTCTCTCAATACTTCTGTTACATCACACCTCTTTCTACTATTGAGAGTAAAGTTTTAAGCGGAAGTATTGTTATCCTGATAGTTATTTTATTATATAGAAACATCGAAAGTATTGGCAAAATCAGCGTGTTCCTTTGGGTGGGTGTGATGGCTACAATGTGTTGGATTATTGGTGGCGGTCTCTTTCACGGCAACTTCATGCAACCTATAATGCATATAAATGACGGCTTAGTAGTAAATCAGGCATTTGCCGCTGCCATTGGTTTTGCAAGTGTAAAGACCATGTATAGTTATCTTGGTTATTATAATGTGTGTCAGCTTGGTGGCGAAATCATCAATCCTCAAAAGAATATCCCGCGCAGTATGTTCATCTCCATTGCAGGAATCGCCGTTCTGTACCTGATGATGAACATCAGCGTAGCCTCCGTATTGCCTCTTGCCGAAATTCAACACAGCAAGTTTGTCATCAGTTTGTTCATCCAGCGCATTGCCGGACCACAAGCTGCCACCATTGCAACCGTATTGGTTTTATGGGTAGCTTTTGCATCGGTTTTCTCCGCCACACTCGGCTACAGTCGCGTTCCCTATGCCGCTGCAAAAGATGGCGCCTTCTTTTCTGCATTCGCCAAACTACATCCCACCAAGAAATTCCCCTATATCTCTCTTTTGTTTTTGGGCAGTGTAGCATTTGTTTTTAGTTTATTATTCAAACTAAAAGATGTAATAGATGCCATCCTCGCTATGCGTATTTTGGTACAATTCATTGGTCAGGCAATTGGGTTAATCCTGTTAGTAAAGCGGAAAGGCCTCAACCATTTCGCTTGGAAAATGCCCCTCTACCCTATCCCCGCTTTAATTGCTATCGTTTTGTGGGCATTCATTTTCTACTCCACCGGTCACAAGATGATGCTCGGCGGCGTTACCGTTATCTCCTTAGGACTAGTAGCTTATGCCATAAAGAGTTACTTCGAAAAAAGAGCTGTGATTAGTGATTAGTGATTAGTGATTAGTGATTAGTGATTAGTGATTAGTGATTAGTGATTAGTGATTAGTGATTAGTGATTAGTGATTAGTGATTA
>CANGFK010000268.1 GCA_947452925.1 Chitinophagaceae bacterium
AAAAGTGTTAGGGGTATGTGGTTGATGCCATCAGGGTATGTGTTAGTTGCCATCGGGGTATGTGAAAAAATGAAGAAAGTAATGGCTGATTATTCCTTACTTTATGCCTTAAAACGTGTCAAATGCAATCTAGCTCATGGCAATTACAATTCTACAAGCCAATTCTACAAGTCAAACTAGTTTCTAATTGGTAATCGCTTAAATAAAATACCATTTGGCGTATCAAGTCAGTGTATTGTACGCAATCGCTTCATTTCGAGTCACGAGAAATCTAACCGAATAAAGTGAGTAAAATAGTGTCTCGCTGTTACCAAACCTCATATAAACACAAAGCCCTCGAAGCAATCACTTCGGGGGCTTTGTGTTTATATGAGGCACATTTCTATTGAAAAATCTGATTGAGTACGCCTGCAAGGTGCACACCTCCTTCTAACAACTGATTGTTGACAATACTGAGGTGGTCGTAGGTGTAACGATAGCTTAGTTTGTCGTCGGGGTTTACTTCTTTATATAACTTTTCGGCTATCTGATGCGATTGAAGCAACCAGTCTGCAATGGGTTCTTTCTGCCAGCTAACTACCTGTGCAGGAGAAGCGAAGTTGATTGCTTTGGCATATTCAGTGTAGCTCAACTGTTGGGTTTCAAGTATTTTATCATCCCATACTGCATGAAGATTGGTGGGTTGATTGAACCAAGATAGCTTTATCTTATTGCCGCCAAGGTCTTCGGGTCTGCCTGTGTGCATGGGTTGGTGTACATCGCCTACAATATGCACCAACAAACGCAGGTACATTACCTTTTTCTCTTGAGGAAGTGTAGCTTTTTTCAGTTCGCTGATGAGGAAGTTTAGTTTTGTGTAGGCATCTGTTTCAGTGTCCGTTGCCAGATAGCTTTTGAATTCTGCTTCGGAGATTCCGTCTTTGAAGTCTATATAGTGCCAACTGTTGAGGTACTTGTAGGCAGTATCCGACTTTACAAAGTCTGCCCAGTTGCTAGCCATCGCCAGACTTTCGTTGCCAAGAATTTTCTGTACGGCAGCTTTGGCTTTTGGCGATAGGTGACTAGAAGCTATTTCACCTACAATCCTGTGTCCTAATTGTCCCCAAGCCATTGCAGCAACAGGTAAGTAGATGAAAGCTGCAACTATTGCAGAAAGCTTGATGTATTTTGTCATAAAGTTTTATTTGAAGCCGCAAAATAATCGATAAATGTATCTGTGAGGAAATATTTATTTGTAAGGGATATTATTAAATTGTTATCTTGTACACAATCCTGTGCAAAAAGTTGTATTTGAAACCAACTTTTTGCATTAATTTGCATTAAGCAACTCTAAATGAACACATATTTGATTTTGTGTTAACAGATTAGGATTTTATACCCCACATCAAGTTGGATACTAGCACTATGAGTAGAACAGGTGTGGTAGGAAACGGTTTTTAATAGGTTATGCAGGGGGGAAATTAAAAAGCTAATGCTGGTTCTGTTTTTTGAAAAGACAATTCCTTGGTTAGGTTTGCTAAAAAGAGATGGTTCAAAGCCCTTACAGTTGTTTGATTGTGTAGGAAGTTGAAGCTAAATAAAAATAAGATAATAGATTGGTGATGATTAAACAGTTAGGATTATTCGGGCTATTTTTTTTCTGTGTTATTAGTGGCTTTTCTCAGCTTAATACAAAAACCTTCTCAGGTTCGGTAGGTAATATAGATGCTACAGCTGGTGCTACCGAAATTTGTTTTCCGCTTACCGTGTCTGGAGTAGGAAATATAGACTCGAAGGTGTTGGGGATAGAGTCTGTAGGGCTAGACCTTACCTTTCCAGTCGATTCGATATTGGAGATTTATCTGAAGAGCCCAAACAGTACCGATTCGGTATCGCTTTCCGTGAGGAATAATATCAGTAGCAAAAAGCAAGCAAATTTTACCAATACCCTCTTCACCAATAACTCTAATAATCCCATCTGGACTGCCACACCACCTTTTACAGGAAGTTTTTTGCCAGATGGTATTCTTGGATTGATAAATGATGGTCGGAATGCAGATGGACAATGGAATCTGTGTATTAAAGTACTTAAAAAGAATGCCACCATCGGGACATTAAATAAATGGTCAATCACTTTCTCCAGTTCTCCAGCTCCCTACATCAGTGTAAACAGAAATTCCTCTGTTGTGCCATCAGGTTCTTGTGACAACGCCCCCTTGATTTGTAGTTTCGACGGCTACATGGGTACTACCTCCAACACCTATGCCCCTCCGCATATATGGCAACAACTGGAGGATGCATTATACAATAGCTGCCAGGTGGGTATACAAAACAACTCATTCCTGAAATTTGTAGCAGGTGCATCGACAGTAAAATTTGATATATCTATTTTCAACAGCAGGGTAAATAAACAAGGTATTCAGATGTTTATTTATGATGGTGGCTGTGGTTCTGGTGCTGTAAAGATTTATGGTTGTGAGTATACTATGGATGTAGGGTACAAGACACCATTCAGGTACACTGCTACAGGTCTTACACCGGGCAATTCGTACTATCTGATGTTTGATGGTTCAAGTGCGGATGTGTGCGATTATATTGTACAGCCTTTGAGTGGAAGTATAAAAACAACCGTTCAATTAGATCCTATTACTGCAACAGTCTGCAAGGGGAATAGCCTTCAGATGAATGCAACTTCTAGTTTATCGGGTAATACATTTACCTGGTCGCCTGTAACAGGTTTGGATAAGACGTCTGGCAGTACAGTTACTTTAAACAGTACTGCTCTGGCAGCAGGAGACTACAGCTACACTGTTTCAGCTCAACAACCATTGGGCGGATGTCCTGCTACTCAAACAAGTAAAATATCTGTTGTTGAGGCACTTGCTTTTACAACTAACCCCTCTACAGCAGCCCCAACTTACAATGTAAATCAGGCTGCTACGGCTTTGACTGTAGTAGGTAATCAATCAAACCTATTGTATCAGTGGTATCTGAATAGTAAATCTACTAATACAGGAGGTACTGCCATCAGCGGAGCAAACACAGCAAGTTACACACCTGCAACTACTATACCTGGGTCATATTACTACTACTGTGTCATTAGTAACAAAGGCTGTTCGCTTGCAAGTGATGTAAGCGGGAATATTACAGTGAAGGCTCCTAATACCTGTAGTTCTACAGATACCTTGATCTTTTCGCAACAACCAACTGACTCAATAGAACAAGGGGCAAGCATGGCTGTAGCGGTGAAAATAATTTGTAAGCAATATGGTAATGTAGTTACTTCTTATAACGGCGCGGTTACACTGAAAGCAAAGGATGGTTGTGGTTTTGTTGATTATACTGTGAATGCTGTGAGTGGTGTTGCTAACTTTCCTGATGTTATATTTAAACGCAGTGTTCAGACAGGGGTATCTTTGGTTGCGACTGCCGCAGGGGTGCCAGATTCTACTCTAAGCAATACATTTAAAATAACTACTCCAACTAGTGGAGGAGGGGGAGGGGGAGGAGGAACAACAACTACCGCTCTCAGAGATGATGATTTTAGTCCTTCACCCAAGATTAAATGGGCTTATGCAACGCCTGTAGCAGTTTCTGTGGGTAGTGGTGGGTCAGGCAGAGATGTGACTACCATCAAACATGTTGGAACTAATTATTATTTGAATAAGAGTTATTCCGCAGATAATGCTTCATCAGAGAAGGGGACGCAGACAACTATCACGTTTAACAATACTTCGGGATTGAGTGCTTATGATACGGTGGCTTTTTCTTTTCAAGTCGCGTCTTTGAATGCAGCTGGCAATACAAATGGTAATGTAGGAGATGGCGTAGATAAGAATGACGATTTCTTCATTGAAGGTTCTACTGATGGTGGGGCCACATGGAGTACCATGTTAACCATATATGGTAGCTCTGATTATTTGTTTGACTTCAGTAGTTTTAGTCCTTTTGAAATACCAAGCATCAATTCGGATCTGTCTTTTGGGTATGATGCTGTTTCCGGAACTTACAATACACAAAGTAGTTTTTACATTAATTTATTACCCAAAAAGAATTCGTTTGATAATTTCCAGTTCAGGATTACTGCAAGGGATAACAGAAAGGGAGAAAACTGGGCATTTGATAATATCAAGTTAACTGGAGTAAAAGGAAATAAGGGAATTGTAGTTACCCCGGCACCATTGCCAACTGTAACTGCTGCAGGAGGTACTTCTATCTGTAGTGGTTCTGCTGCTTCGCTCACTTCTTCAGTTTCAAATACAGTTGGCACTGTAAAGTATCAATGGACGCCAAGTACTGTTGATGCAGCGTTAGCAACACCTAACAGCGATAAAACAAGTGCTTCTCCAACATCTCCACAGACTTATAGTTTATCTATAGTGGATGCTGATGGTTGTAAGGCAACATCAGAACCTGTAAGTGTGACATTGAATGTTTTGCCACAAATTCAAGCTGAGTATCTGCCAGGACAAAAGGTTTGTGTAAATGGTAAGGTAGATTCTTTGACTGTTGGTGCAATCAATACAGAATCTTATCAGTGGTATAGTAATACCGTAAATAGTTATACAGGAGCAAATGTGAAACTATTAGCAGGAGAGACAAAGCCAACCTTTACGCCTTCTGTTGGCGCATCAAATGCAGGAGATTCCTTATTCTATTTCTGTACGCTCGGCGGTAGCTGTAATCCTGTGAGTTCAAGTATTTCAGGCGCTGTTGTTGTGCATGCTTTACCATCTGTGACGGCTCCTTCTGCAGTTTGTATTGGAAAGACTGTTACACTTTCACCTGTCACTGGTGGTGTATGGTTGAGTAGTGCACCAACGCTGGCTACTGTAACCAACGCGGGTATAGTGGCAGGGGTTGCTGCTGGTTCTTCCACATTCACCTTTACCGAGAATATAAATGGCTGTTCTGCTACAACTACTGCAATAACCGTGAACGCATTGCCAACCATCAATGTGGTTGCAACAGAGAATACTGTTTGTGTTGGGGTGTCTAGTACACTCACCGCCTCCGGAGCGGACACTTACAGCTGGCAAGGTGGACCTGCAACAGCTTCTTATCTAGTTTCACCTGGTGTAACTACAGTCTATACGGTTACCGGTACTAACACAACTACCAGTTGTTCTAATACAGGTACTATCACTATTACAACCGGGGCAAGTGCTACTGCAAGTGTAGCAATTGCTG
>CANGFK010000269.1 GCA_947452925.1 Chitinophagaceae bacterium
GATTGCAGATGATGGAAACACAGAAATATACCTGGAAAGATGTAATGGAAACTTCCTGGTTGCGTTTTTGGTTGGTTGAACACCCAACAATGATGCTTACTTCTATCATACTTATCACTGTTTCCCATAGCTTTTCAAAGAAAGATATTGAACCATTAAAGAAGCATAAGATAATGAGCATTCTTTACATCCTTGCTTTAGTAATAATCATTGCAGGAGTGCCTTGGCCTTTCAGAGGTGAAAGTATTGCTAGACCAATCTTCAGGGCTATATACTAATTGGAGGGAATAAGCCATTAGAAAAGGTACTTAGAAGCATTGCATCTGCTCAAGGACATAATTTCCTCCTGATTGCAACGATACCTAAGCGTAATTGACCTAAGTAGTTCTTCTAACGCTTTGTTTAATAAAGGAATAAACAGTAATAAATCTATTATCGTAGCAGATACATCCTCTGTTGCGATAATAGATTTTTTTATTAATCCAAAAAACATAGAAAAGAGCAAGGGGAGAAGTAAAGAGACTAACTAAATAAAAAGGCTACATCCTCTTCTGACAATGATTTCAAGAAACCTTCTTCTTCACCTATCAGGTCTTCTGCCAACTTCTTCTTGCGCTGTTGCAACTGAATGATTTTTTCCTCAATTGTCCCTTTGCAAATCATCTGATAGGCAAAAACTTGTTGCGTTTGCCCAATACGGTGGGCTCTGTCAATAGCTTGTTGTTGAACAGCCGTATTCCACCAAGGATCAAAAAGGAATACATAGTCAGCCGCAGTCAGATTGAGTCCTGCATTCCCTGCTTTCAAGCTTATCAAGAAAACACGTGCATCGGTAGCTTCAGACTGAAACTCGTTCACCAAAGTTTGTCTTTTATCAATGGCGGTACTTCCATCCAAACGTAGATAGGGAATATTACTAGCTTCAAATCTTTTGCCAAGCAGGTCTAGCATGGAAGTAAATTGAGAGAATACCAACACTTTGTGGCTACCTATCAGGTTGGTAAGTTCATCAATCAGTACTTCTGTCTTAATAGAATCTTTACTGATTACGTCCTCATCTTTTACAAGCAAACAAGAGTTACAAATCTGCCTAAGCTTCAACATGCCTGCAATCACACTTAATTTACCGCTGCTGAATCCCTTTTCTTTTATCTCCAAAAAGACACTGCTGCGCACTTTCTCTTTGATAGTATTGTATGCCTCTTTTTGTTCCTGCCCCATTCTGCACCAAAGGATACTTTCCATCTTTTCGGGTAAATCCTTCGCCACTTGTTCTTTGGTACGTCTGAGAATGAAGGGCGCCGTAATCTTTTGTAACTCCTTTATCTTGCTCTCTTCCTGATAATAATCTATCGGATCTGCATATTCTTTCTTGAAGAAGTCCCTACTGCCAAACATACCTGGCAGTAAAAAGCTAAGTTGTGCATAAAGGTCAAAAGTATTGTTCATAACTGGCGTTCCACTCAATGCAACCCTTGTTTTAGCGTGTAGCTGTGCAATGGCACGCGTAATGAGTGCCGAAGGATTTTTGATGTTATGGCTCTCATCGACCACTGCCACTCCAAAAGTAATCTGTGCTAATTGGTCGATGTCGGCACGTAAGGTTCCATAGGTAGTGATGAGGATATGGGGCATCTCAGAAGCGATAGAGTTAAAGTTGCGCTGACTGCCATGATAGACCATCATCTTGAAATGTGGCGTAAACTTTTGTATTTCTTGTTCCCAATTGTACATGAGAGAAGCTGGACAGATGATTATACTGATATCTGTCGGATTCATTGCCTGTTGATGTGCCAGCAAACAGATAGTCTGTAGGGTTTTGCCCAAGCCCATGTCGTCTGCCAAGCAAGCACCTGCACCCACTTCTGCCAATAAAGCCATCCACTCAAAACCTTTTTGCTGATAGGGCCGTAATGTAGCCTGCACAGTCTTTGGTAGGGGATAGATGGACACATTCTCAGGCGACTGCCAGTCGGACCATTTTTGCCACCAGTCCTTGGTGATGCTCGGCTGCAGAAAACTATCTTCATCGCCCGCTTCCTCTGCTGTAGTTTGGATAGCCATCCACCTGGCCACCTCTATTTCCTTCTTATTAATCTTTCCATGCTTTACGATGGCACCATATTGTTGCAGCCATTGGTCGCTTAAAATACCCAGGCTGCCATCCTTTAACAAGATGGCTTTCTGACCAGCCAATAGTATCTTTTGAAGGGATAATAAGCCCAATTCTTCAGTGCCAAACTTTACTGAGAAAGAGAGTGTAAGTGTTTGTTGCTGTTGTTTGAGGATGGTCACTTCTGTTACTGCTTTGTGAGGAGAATACCTGAAATGTTGGAGCATATCAATGCCCACCAGCTCAATGTTTTGGTCGAGCATCTGGTGATAGACCTTCAAAAACCAACTCTTCTTTTGTGCATCGGCAAAGGATAGGTAGAAATAGCCATTGTTTTGCTTGGCGAAGTTGGGATGAAGTTGCCGTAAGGAGTTTTCAAAAGCAGCTTCCATTTCTTTGTTGCGATGGATAACAATAATTTCACCTCCTTGTGTCACCTCTTTAGTTTCCTTCCATGCACCGTCTACCAAAAAGTTCTCATAGAGCCATTGCGGTGTAAGCATCAGGAAGGAGCCACTTATCTCACTAAGCATGACTCTGTTTATTGGCGCGGTTGTAATGTGTGTCTCTTTGAAATGCCCGTTTCTATTCACTTTATAATTCTCCTCCAATACTGCCAGTATCTTTTCTTTAAACAGCGCAGGAGATGATTCATTCTCCCTTATCTCCGCAGAAATCAGCCACTGCAAGGTTTGGAAGTCTTTGAAGCGTAGTAAGAAATACTCATTGTTGCTTTCCAACCAGAAATCGAACTGTGTAAAAGACTCAAAAGGGAATTCAGCTCCGTTCAAGATTATAATTACTTCAATCCTCAGTCGATTCTGTTGTTTTATCACTTCAAATCTCAATTGAGGTCTGTAGGTACTAAAAGAGCATGGAGCAGTTTGAACGTTACGCTTGTAAGTAGATTTTTGGTGATACCATTTAAACAAAGAGAGGTAGGGGTGCAAGTTTTCGAACTGTTGCTGCAAGCCTCTTAGGAGCGCAACTTTACTGATTCCCTCATTGGGCGTACCTCTTTTGTGAAATAAGTTGTTCCAGGTCTCTATCTCCCATTTAGCAAGTTCTGTATCGCCGAAGAACAGAACTGTTTCATAGACTACCGCAGGTAACCCTTTAAAATGCTTAACCAATCCTGTTTTTGATAGACTTTCTGCTTCTAATTGAGGGACTCCTTTTTCCTTTTTTATATGTAATATCCGAATGATGCTGTGGTAATGCTGCAACTCCTGCGGACTAAAAAGTAAGACAGACTTAGGCGTAGATTTCTCTTCCATGACAATACAATCACACTAAATGATGGCAGCAAACATAATTTTTTTCAGCAAGGGACGCTCTATTTTCTTTCTATTTGTTTGGTAAATTGGGAATTTAATTAGTCAGTTAACAATAACATTGTCTCTGATTAAATATATTCGCCCTTCACCGAGTAAGTAGTTTTTAATGATTTTAGACAAGTACAACAGGATACACAATTACTTACGAATTTCCCTCACGGACAATTGCAACCTGCGATGCTTTTACTGTATGCCCGAGGAGAATTATAGTTTCATGCCTTCTGCTCAATTGATGCAGGCAGACGAAATCAAACAGATTGCAAATGCTTTCATCGGACTTGGAACTAATAAAATCCGATTGACTGGCGGCGAACCGTTAGTGCGAAAGGATGCGGATACTATCATCAAAAGTCTGGCTACTTTCCCCATTAAGCTTTCTCTAACTACCAACGGTGTGAGGTTGCATGAGTTTATGGATACCATTCGTGAAGCAAATATTACGTCCATTAATGTAAGTCTGGATACGTTGCAAGCAGATAAGTTTCAGTTGGTTACCAAGCGAAATAATTTTAAGCGGGTATGGGATAATATTCATTTGTTGCTAGAAAATAACATCCACGTGAAAGTGAATGTGGTTGTGATGAAGGGGATTAATGACGGAGAAATAAATGAGTTCATAGCCTGGACCAAACATTTTCCAATACATATTCGTTTCATAGAGTTTATGCCTTTTACGGGGAACAGATGGATGGATGACAAGGTATTTACCTGGCAAGATATATTGGGCACTATAGAAATGAAATATAGTTGGATTAAGCTGAAAGATGAGGTAAATGATACGACTAAAAAGTATATAGTGCCAGGACATCAAGGCACTTTCGCTGTTATCAGTACCATGACATCTCCATTTTGCAGCACCTGTAACCGGATGCGTCTTACGGCTGATGGACGGATGAAGAACTGTCTCTTTTCCAAAGGTGAAACAGATTTGCTAGCTGCCTTCAGAAGAGGAGAAGATATTGTTCCAATTATATTAGGTAATGTGCAAGAAAAAGCCGCAGAAAGAGGCGGGCAATTTGTAGAAGACTATCATCAGTTGCAAGCAATAGGAATTGAAAACAGAAGTATGATAGCAATAGGAGGGTAGGATAGCACTTAACCACAAAGGGCACTAAGCCTTCACAAAGGTCACAAAGAAGTCCCTTGTGTCCTTTGTGAAAAACCTTGTGTTCTTTGTGGTTAAACACAATAATTAAGACATGATTTCAGTAAGAGAAGCAAAAGATATATTGGGTAAGGTTTGTGAACCTTTGCCAGCTGTTATTGTACCCTTGAAAAAGGCTATGGGATTAGTATTGGCGGAAGATGTTTTTGCTGTGGTGGATGTGCCAGCATTCAATCAATCGTCAATGGATGGGTATGCCTTTCTTTATGAAGACTTGAAAGAAGGGGAGACACTGACGATAGAAGGGCAAGTTCAAGCAGGAAGTAGTTTACAAAGCCCCATTCAACTAAAACAAGCTGTACGGATTTTTACTGGTGCAGCAGTACCCACAGATTTAGATACAGTGGTAATGCAAGAAAAGGTTCTAGTAACTGATAATCAATTAGAAATTAAGGATAACTTATTAAAAAAAGGAAATAATGTTCGGATTCAAGGAAGCGAGATAAGACTAGGAGATTTAGCAATTAAAAAAGCTACTAAACTCACTCCTGCTGCTATCGGC
>CANGFK010000270.1 GCA_947452925.1 Chitinophagaceae bacterium
AATAGAGTGCCTTTTTAGCATCATTAATGAGTAAAATATTTTGCTTGAATTCCTTTTCTAAAGTGTCCATTTTGCGAAGTGTTCCAATCATTTTTTCATGCTCTGCGTGCCTAAGTTTTTCCTCAGCCATTGCATCATTGAATATGGTTCTAAAATCTCCGATTCGTAGAAACTCAATTACTGAACCTACCAAATATTTATGAAGGGATTTGGATTTCCATAAACCATAACATACCCAATAGGCAATTTCTCTCGCAGCCCCATCATTGCATGAAACTACAAAGCAGTTGGCAGTGCTTTTATCTAATGGTTTTCCGCTGTTTAACCCTTTACAGAGTATGAAAAAAGAGTGCTGTGGGATGATGTTCTTTTGACTGTAGGTGATAATCTTGAAGTAATTCATACTATCCGCATTTATTTGCTTTCCTGCACGCTTTGCTTCGCCAAAACATTTTTGAAAAGAAGAAGAAAAAACAGAAAAAAAGAAAAAGAAAGCAGATGGAAAGGAGGCGTTGGCAATACACCAAAAGGAAACGGAATAAGTGCCGGAGGCTGAAAAGAAAAAAGCACTGAAGCTCCTATTACTCGTTATTTTTTTTTCATTATGCCGTAGTCTTTTGGTTATTGCTGCTCTTGCAACGCTGACTACCTTGCTGCACTTTTTATTTTTAGTTGTTATTCCCGTGTTTTTTGCCACTAAGGCGCTAAGGGATAGTTATGAGTTATGAATTATGAGATATGAGTTAATACAAAAAAAAGATAACCACTAAGGACACTAGGGTTTACACTAAGGACACAAGGAACAAAAGGAAGAGCGTTTCACTTAAAGGATACAAAGACACCCCAACCCTAAAGGGGGATAAGAAAAAAGAGAAAAAAAGAATCAACACATAGGGGTATAAGGGAGATAGGAAATATACTTTAGATTTTTTCTTAGATGGGGAAATAGCCATCGCAGAAAAAAGAAGGCATACCATAGAACGCGTGTTGGGCTGAGGGCAAGGGCAATAACTAGATGTAATGGAACAAAGCTTTGTGGAATGGAGTACAGGGATTGCTGTTGCCGCGCGGTGCTAAAAGGTGGGAGAAAAGCCCGAATATGCCACCTACTGTAACAAAGTGAAAGTGTGTGTGGCTATTGGCTTGAACCGACCTTTTGCACATTGCCGGAAAAGACAGATGCCCTCTTTTTTCTGCAACCAGAAAAGGGTGGTGGGGTGTTGTGGTCTTTCTTAACAAGGGGGATAGTCATCACAGGACAATGAAGGTATACCAAAAAAGCGTGTTGGGCTGGGGGCAAGCAGGGCAAACGCATCTAAATAATTTTGAAAGACGCTAAAATGAAACAATAAACCGTTTATATATTAAAAACAATATGAGCGGAGTTATTTCATTTTTTGAAGGGTTGACAGACCCAAGGGTAGATCGTACCAAGTATCATTCATTAAAGGACATATTGGGTCTGACAATCTGTGCCGTTTTAAGTGGCTGCAATGATTGGGAGGAGATTGAGTTATATGGCATCAGTAAAGAATTGTGGCTTAAATCCTTTTTGGTATTGGCCAATGGCATCCCTTCCCACGATACAATCAACAGGTTGTTTTCAGCATTGGATCCCCAAGAATTGCAGAGCAGCTTCATTTCTTGGGTTCAAAGCATAGCAGGCATCAGCAATGGAAAGGTGGTGAGCATCGACGGAAAACGCCTCTGCAATGCTGGGGAAGATGGTAAAAAAGCCATCATACACATGGTAAGTGCATGGAGCAATGCGAACAACATGGTAATGGGCCAAGTGAAGACAGAAGAGAAAAGCAATGAGATAACTGCCATCCCTGCATTACTGAACCTGTTGGTCCTACAGGGAAGCATCGTGACGATAGATGCCATGGGGTGCCAAAAAAGCATAGCAGGGGAGATTGTAAGGAAAGAAGCGGATTATGTACTTGCCGTAAAAGAAAATCAAGCCCATTTGTTGGACGACATCAAGGATGCCTTCGCACAAACGCCCGATGCAACACACGACACGACCATAGAAACCGGGCATGGCAGGGTGGAAAAAAGAAAATGCAGTGTCATCACCGATATGGATTGGATAAGCCAAGCCAATGATTGGGAAAAGCTACGGTCAATAGTATGTGTAGAGACACGTAGGACAGACAAGTTGAGCGGTGAAACCCAATCAGAAAAGCGGTTCTACATATCCAGCTTACTCTGTACCCCCAAGGAGTTCAATGAAATCATAAGGGGGCATTGGGGAATAGAGAACAAGCTGCATTGGTGCCTTGATGTGGCATTTAAAGAGGATTATAGCACCAAACAAGCAGGCTATGCAGCAGAAAACTTTAGCATCATAACAAAAATAGCCCTCAATTTATTGAGGAATGAAAACTCTAAAAAAAGAAGCATCAAGAATAAAAGATTGCTCTGTGGTTGGGACGAAAAGTTTTTGGCAAAACTGCTATTTAAAGAAATTTAGATGCGTTTGCCCTGTGGGGGCAAGGGCAATAACTGTATAAAATGTAACAAAGACTCTTTGGCTTGGCTTGAAGTGGCTAGTGGAATTTGCTTTGCAGCGTTGGCTTTGTGTGTGGGGAAAGCAAATACGCTAGACATGAGAGCCACTGCCAAGACTTTGTGGAATGGAGGACAGGGATTGCTGTTGCCGTGTGGTGCTAGAAGGTGGGAGAAAAGCCCGAATGTGCCACCTACTGTAACGAAGTGAAAGTGTGTGTGGCTATTGGCTTGAACCTACCGATAGCACGTTGCCGCTACAGACAGATGCCTTCCTTTGCCCTGTATCCAGAAAAGGGTGGTGGGGTGCATGTGGTTTCTTTTGGGTGGGAAGCATACGGACAGAAAAGGCAATCACTTTTTTCTTAAAAAGTGCTGTGGTTTTGGCTATTTTACATAATATTATTATGGGATTAAAGGGTTCATCCCCGCAACGAAGTGGAGCCCGGAGGGTTTTTACCATAATACAATGTTATGTTACATTAGCGAACCGACATTTTTGTACTGGCACAAGGCAGCCTGTCTTTTTGGGTTGGCTGCCGTCTTTTTGATTAGGGGTGCTTGGATAGAAAAGGCTCTTTTGGGGCTTCTTCGGTTTGCTGCCCCAAATGTGCCTTTTGACTACAGACTGCACCCCTACTCAAAAAGTGTGACAGTGAAAAATGGCGGCAACTACCACAGTGCGGTTTTGCTTCAAAACTGCAATTGCCTTTTGCTGTATGTATGCGGGTGGGAATGAGATAGACACACCAATAGTTATTAGTTATTAGTTGTAGGTTGTAAGTGATAAGCTGAAAGTCGTAAGTCAAAAAAGGGAAGTGATTTTAAATTTATAATTGATTTAGTATTGGCTAAGGGATAGGAATGGAAATACTTTTTATACCAAAGGGTTAAAAAGATTGGAATGGATTGCCCGACCTGAAAGGAGGATCTAAAAATATCTACCCACCTATTAGCGATTATCTACCCACCTCGTATTGGTTTTACATCAGAGAGGATAAGAATTTTCTACCCACTTTCTTTCTTTTTAACAAACTTCTATTAATATCCTCTATTGTTTCCAATATGTTTAATTATTTGTGGATGGGTACTATTTTATACCCTACTTTTAATAACGGATTATAGCTTCTCCAATAATTCTTTTTTGATTAACTCATAAGCTATAGCATTGTCATAATTTACGTTTGGACGAAGTATTACGTGTATATCGTTGGTAAATTCTCTATCTGACATTTTTTCTTCCATATTCAGTATAAACTCTTTTTGGGAGGGTAATTTATCTACGACAAATTGCATATACTCCTTGTAGCAGCGTAATAATTTATCGGTATCTATTTCATGGTGGGTGTATGCCCAATACAAATCGAATAAGTCACGACTCTTTCTTCTTTGATATAAAGCCCGGAGCTTGGTTCCAAACAACTCTTCTAATTGATAGGTCGTCAATTGACATTCACCTGTAAACCAAGAATTTTGAACTTTGAAATCCATCTGCTGTAATCCTAGGATATTAAAATGCTCTCTGGTATTTATTTCAACCTTTAGTCGCATATTTATTACTGGCTGTATCTCTGATTCAAAGCGGTAGGTTATTGTATTGTTGTGTTTTGATTGCTCAATCTTGGGCTTCTTACCCAAAAATGAAAGACATTTTCTAAGTCTATCGAGCAAAGGACCTATTGATTCACCTTTAATTTGTACCAAATCAATATCTTCTGAATACCTGGCTTGTGGTTTTAGAAATAACTTATGAAAAGCAGTACCACCTCTAAAGGCTAAGTGCGTATTTAGTAAATCATCCGAGAATATTTCTACTAATGCGCGCTCAATAATGAGGTCTTGCTCTACCTGTGCGTTGTCTGGCCAAGGGGCATATTCTTTCCATTCTTCAATATATCTTCTAGGTATCATAGGTCACTTTCAATTTTAGTGTTTATTATTACTTTCCATTTCTCATCCATAGTGCCTTGTTTGTTTTTATGGCCTACCAATAGAACTTGGAAGAAATTTTTGTTATTTAGGACTTTGAATAATGCCTCTGCTAACTTTGGGTTGTTAAGTTCGCGTTCGAGTAAGTAGCCCAATTTCTGAATAGCAGTTATCTGTGGATACCTTTTTGCGGTTTTTACAAGTTCAGTTGATTTTATATCATTCACCAATTCTTTTAGAATGGTTACTGTCTGATTGATGCCCACATGATTTGTGTAATATAACAAGTCTAGTGCAGTAAGGGAGGGTGAGCTTACGTTGATATATCCTGCATCTGTTTTTTTCTTTTGGATATCATCATCAGCCCATTTACCTTTTACCAGAAAATTTAGTTTGAGCTTTTCATTTTTTACACTTCTTGGTGCGGGATTTTGTGTAATAACGAAAAACTCCATTGGCTGTTGATGGGAAGCTCCATAAAGTGCTGCCGCAGAAAATAAACCCACATAATATTTTTTATTTAAAGCTGACATTAAATCATCAATAAAAAGTAATGCGGGTAACATCCCAAGTTTACTATATTCTGGAGTAATTATTACGTAAAAGCCCCTTCTAATATGTGCGATTTCATTTTTGACTTTTAGACGATAAAGAGCCTGATTTAATGCTTTATCGG
>CANGFK010000271.1 GCA_947452925.1 Chitinophagaceae bacterium
AAGTAGGACTCACTTCTCCCGCCGAAATTGGCGCAGATGTCTGTCACCTCAACTTACACAAAACATTTGCAATTCCACATGGTGGCGGTGGACCGGGTATGGGGCCAATTTGTGTGAATAATAAATTGAAAGCCTACCTACCGGGGCATTTTATGTTTCAGGAAAGCTTACCGTTAACCGAAAATCGCCAACCGAATATCGACGCCCCTACTGTAAACGTTAATCCACCAACAGTTTACCATTCCGTCTCTGCCTCACCCTATGGCTCCGCTTCTATTTTATTAATTAGCTACGCTTATATAAAGTTGTTGGGATACGATGGTCTAAAATCTGCGACAGAATATGCCATCCTCAACGCTAATTACATGAAAGCTAGGCTCCAGAAGTTCTATCCTATATTATATACTGGTCATAATGGTAGTGTGGCACATGAGTTTATTGTCGATTTGCGTCCTTTCAAAACAACTAGTGGCATAGAAGCAGAAGATGTGGCAAAAAGATTGATTGACTATGGTTTCCATGCGCCAACCATGAGTTTCCCAGTGCCTGGAACCATCATGATTGAGCCAACTGAAAGTGAAGACAAAGCAGAATTGGATCGCTTTTGCGATGCACTCATTGCAATATATGCCGAAATAAAGGAAGTGGAAAATGGTGTTTACGATAAAAACAACAATCCACTAAAAAATGCACCGCATACACAGCAGATTATTTGTGCGGATGAGTGGCTGAATCCTTATTCTCGCAAAGTGGCCGCTTTTCCGCTCGATTATATTTCCAAAAAAAAGTTTTGGCCTAGTGTAGCACGTATCAATAACACTTACGGCGACAGAAACCTTGTTTGCACCTGCGAACCAATAGAAAGCTATATGGAATCGGAGGCGTAACGTGAATGTGTGTATTGGTAATCTATTACTATTAAAAAGCCCTTGGAACATTTGTTCCAAGGGCTTTTTAATTTACAACTTATAATCTGAAAAGACTTTTAGTCTTCTACCTTAGTTAACTTGATAATATTGGTTGGCAGATGCAAATGCACAGGCGTACTACCTGTGTTTATTACCACATCTCCAGCTTTCACTAAGCCACTCTCCTTCAGTATAGTAATCTGATCATCAATCATATTATCTAAAGAAGTTTCTTGGTCATAATAAAAAGCACGTACTCCCCAACTAAGGCTTAACTGATTTACCAATGTTTTCTCTTTAGTGAACACATATAAAGGAGATGCAGGACGATAGCTGCTCAACATAAATGCTGTTTTTCCACTCTGAGTCATTCCTATCAAACCTCTAGCACTGATGTCTGCAGCCAATTTACAAGCGTTATAACAGATGGCATCGCTGTAGAAAGAAGGAGAATGAGGCTGTGGTTTCAGATCATCTTCCCTATTGTAGCGATATTCTTTTTGCTCCACCTCTCCAATTATCTTACGCATTGTTTCTACTACTAAAGCAGGATGTTGACCAGCAGCTGTTTCGCCACTAAGCATTACAGCATCGGCGCCTTCCAACACCGCATTAGCAACGTCTGTAATTTCACTACGATTGGGTTTCACCCTGTCAATCATACTCTCCATCATCTGAGTAGCTACAATAACAGGTTTGGCACGGTGGATACACTTTCTAATCAAATCTCTTTGAATCAAAGGAATTCTTTCAACAGGCAATTCAACCCCCAAGTCACCACGTGCCACCATGATTGCATCACTTTCTACGATGATATCACGAATATTTACCAACGCTTCTGGCTTTTCTATCTTAGCAATAATCTTCGTCTTACTCTTCTTTTCATCCAATTTGCTGCGCAAGATTACGATATCTTTTACGCTACGCACGAAACTTAAGGCTACCCAGTCGCATTTCTGTTCGATAATGAAGTCTAGATCAATCAGATCTTTTTCAGTCAATGCTGGCAAAGAAATCTTTGTATCAGGCAAGTTCAATCCTTTCTTAGAAGACAGGACACCGCCCAATGTAACTTCAACTTTTACATCATTTTCCTTTGTGATATTTACCACCTTCACTTCAATCTTACCATCATCAATCATAATGATGTTGCCTACTCTAACATCCCCTGCTAGGTTTGGATAAGACACATAAATCTTCTCCATTGTACCTACACATTTTTCATTGGTGAAAGTGAGGATGTCACCAGCTTTCAGTTCCAATGCATTGTTTGCAATCTCACCAACACGAAGTTTTGGCCCTTGCAAATCGCCTAGAATAGAAATATTATGTCCTTCGGAAGCATTTATCTGACGGATATGGTCAATAATCTTCGCTTTGTCTTCATGAGATCCATGAGAGAAATTTAAGCGGAATACATTAACGCCTGCATTTACAAGCGCCAATAATTGTTCATAAGAATCGCAAGCAGGTCCCACTGTTGCTACAATCTTAGTGCGTTGCTGGGCAACACTCGGAGATATCGTCTTCTTAACTACTGCGGGAACGGAAATACTTTTAGCCATATAATTGTTGTGTTTTAATCGTTGATATTACTAATTGAAAAAGCCAACTAAACCTTGTTAGCTGGCTAATATTTTAACTATCTTCATCCATTCTTGTCCAATCTTCTGCTTCTCTTTTACTGCTTTATCCAATGGGGTATAATGAATTTTATTATTGATAACACCCACCATTACGTTATTTCTGCCCACCATTAAGCTTTCTACTGCATAATAGCCCATGTGGCTAGCAATCAAACGGTCACTACAAGAAGGAGAACCTCCTCTTTGGATATGTCCCAAAACGCACACTCGGGTATCTGCGGCAGGTATTCGCTGCTTGATAATTTTGGCGATTTCTTCTGCTCCGCCAAATTTATCTCCTTCAGCTACAACAACCAGATTTACTAGTTTCTTTCTTTTTTCTTTTTCATTCAAAGAGTTAATTAATTCCTCGATATCTGTTTCAGTTTCAGGTATCAAAATATTCTCTGCCCCTGTTGCAATTCCACTATGCAAAGCAATATATCCAGCATCGCGCCCCATCACTTCCACAAGAAACAACCTGTCGTGAGCGTCCATTGTATCCCTGATTTTGTCAATGGCTTCAACAGCTGTATTTACTGCTGTATCAAAGCCAATGGTAACGTCGCTACCTGCAATATCTTTATCAATTGTACCAGGCAATCCAATACAAGGAATATCATATTCAGAGCTAAACTTCTGTGCTCCTCTAAAGCTACCATCACCACCAATTACTACCAAACCATCTATTCCATGTTTAAGTAGGTTATTGTAAGCTTTTTCTCTTCCTGCCGGCTCCATAAACTCTTTACAGCGAGCAGTTTTAAGAATAGTTCCTCCTCTTTGTATGATGTTAGCCACACTTCTGTTGGTCATGTGCATAATATCATCCTCCACCATTCCTTGATACCCCCTCATTATACCAAAAACAGATAATCCGTAGTAGTTACCTGTTCGCACTACTGCCCTAATGGCAGCATTCATACCCGGAGAGTCACCTCCCGATGTAAGCACCCCAATTTTTGTTACTTTCCTCTTGTCCATCTTATGATTAGTTTATATTATCGTAGTATATTTTCAGATTATCGAGCCTCAAATGTAAGTGATTGAAACAATGTAACAATATATGAATTAATAGTTAATATTTGCCGAACAAGAGATTACACACACCTTACTTTTGTGTGGTTTTTACACAAAAGCCAACACCAATAAGGGGTTTACGAAAACGATTTAATTTTAAATAAGCAATACAATGCAAGAAAAGTTGAGGATAATCATAACAGGAAGCAATGGTTTTTTAGGACAACATTTGGTAAATTTTCTTTCTCAAAGGCATTTTGAAGTATTCGCTACTAGCAGAGGTGCTAACCAAAACAAGCTCACTAAAGACCTCTGCTATTACTCTTTGGACTTAACCGATAAGGTTGCATTGAATACTGCTATTGAAACGATAAAACCACACATTATCATTCACAATGCAGCAATGAGCAAACCTGATAGCTGCCACAATTTCAGAGAAGAATGTATATTGAATAACGTTTCTGCAACTAAATATATATTGGATACTTCTAAACCTTTCAACCCCTATTTCCTGTATGTTTCTACAGACTTTATCTTTGGAGAAGATGGTCCACACGATGAAGAAACAATGCCCAAACCATTGAATTTCTATGGGGAATCTAAGTTAAAAGCAGAGCAACAGGTGCAAGAAAGTGGTTTATCTTATGGCATCATGCGTCCTGTATTCATTTATGGACCGAGCTATGAAGGGATGCGTCCTACATTCTTACATTGGGTAAAAAACAATCTGGAACAGGGTAAAGAAATAAAGGTTGTAAACGACCAACGCCGCACCCCTACTTATGTATATGATATCTGCAAAGGGATGGAGGCGATGATAGATAAGCGTTTTGAAGGTGCGATACATCTAGCTGGTAAAGACATTTTCTCCCCCTACCAAATGGCCTTGATGGTTGCAAAAGAGTTGAACCTAGATAGCAATCTGATAAGGCCTGTGACATCTGATACCTTCCCTGAACCAGTTGTGAGGGCAAAGCAATCGGGATTGGAAATAGACAAAGCAAGACGACTACTTAATTATGAGCCTGTCAGCTTTGAAGAGGGAGTAAGACAAAGTTTTATTAGTGGTTAGTGGTTAGTGGTTAGTGGTTAGTGATAAACGAACGGTTAAAAGACTTATTCTTCTAATTAACAACTCATCACTAACCACTGATAACTATTCCTACCCTTTATTGGCTAGCTGTCCGCAAGCAGCATCTATATCCTTTCCTCTACTGCGACGAAGTCTTGCATTAACCCTGTTCTTATCCAATAAGGTCATAAATTCGTCTACCACATCTTCATCGGGTTTATAGAATTTGAATGCATCGATGGTATTGTATTCAATAATATTAACCAAATCGGCAGGCACCTGACGGTATAGTTTTATTAAGTCCTCAGCATCTTTTTGCGAATCATTGAATCCCTTCAAAAGGATATATTCAAAGGTTATTTCATTGCCGGTTTCCTTATAGAAATAGTTTAAAGCCTCCACCAACGCAGCTATATTGTTGCTTTCATTAATCGGCATTATCTCATTACGCTTTTTATCGGTAGCGGCATGGAGGGATAGAGCCAACT
>CANGFK010000272.1 GCA_947452925.1 Chitinophagaceae bacterium
GAGATATGAAAAAAACACCCCACTCATTAAACTTAGTATTAGCGCTGTTTATAGCTCTTTCTGCAATATGCTCATCAGCTTCAGGTCAAAACCTAAGCATTAATATTGGACTTGGAGGAAGCAACTTACTTTCAGACTTGAATGCTTCTTACATACCTTCTTACAGACCTGACTTTAGTGTAGGAGCCACTTATGACATTAATAACAGACTTAGAGGAAGAGCCAACATATCCTTTCCAAGTGTTGCGGCAGATGATGCTAATTCTCCAAGTGCTGGTGTAAAGGGTAGAAATCTAAATGTTAAAACCAATATTCAGGAATTAGCTTTATTATTTGAGGGAGATTTGCTAAGTAATGAACTTAACAGTGTTATTCCCTATGGATTTATTGGTGGAGCTGTTTATCATTTCACTCCACATCCACTTCATCCAATTGATTCTCTTGGAGATGTTGACTTGCATAGCATCGGCACCGAAGGACAGTATTTGCCTAGTGGGAAATACGCAGACAGACAATATAAACTAACGCAACTCAATTTTCAGTTTGGAGCCGGTGTACGTGTAGAGTTCTCTTCTTCAGTGTCATTAGCTTTTGAGGCCTCATATAGAAAACTTTTCACGGACTATCTAGATGATGCAAGTGCAAAATCTTTTATCCCAAAGAAAGAATGGGAAGAAGGAATACAAACTGCCTTAAGCCAAGGAAATACAGGATTGGCTGAAAAGCTTAAATTAGCTGAAGCATACAGTTGGAGATACATTGATGAAGTTAAAGGCACTCCGATTGGCCTTCCCACAAATCAAACCAGTGCGGGCTTCAAAAGAGGAAATCCTCAAAACAAAGATGCTTTTTTCTCTTTTCAATTAAGACTAAACATAAGGTTACAGAACCTGTTCTTTAGTGATGACCTTTATACTCCTACTCATAGAACAGGTAGAGGTCAGTTAAGAAATCCAGGTAGAGTTTTCTAACAATTTAAAAATATTTTATCAATTAAACCGTCTTAATAATTCACATTGAGGCGGTTTTTTTTATTGAAATAATTAATTATATATGTTTACATTACTTATTATCGTCATCACCTGTTTGATTTCTTTTCTTTCATTCTCAAATAATAAATTGATGAGTGACTTAATTTTCTACCCACCCGCTATTACCAATAATAACCAATGGTATCGATTTATCTCTTCTGGGTTTATTCATGCAGATATTCAACATCTTGCTTTCAATATGTTTACCCTTTATTTCTTTGGTAAAAGTTGGGAATTTGCTTATGTAGGAGAATTTGGTGTTGCTGAACAATGGTACCTAATTATGTATTTAGGAGCCTTGATTGTTAGTCAAATACCTAGCTACTTGAAGAACAAAAATAATTACCATTACAGTAGTTTAGGAGCATCAGGTGCCGTCTCAGCAGTTGTATTCTCTATGATTTTATTAATGCCTTGGAGTACATTGTATGTATTTGTATTACCTGTTCCTGCAATTATATATGCAATACTATATTTGGGATACACTATTTATATGAGCAAGAAAGGGGGAGACAATGTGAACCATAATGCTCACTTGTGGGGGGCAATATTTGGAATTGTATTTTCAATAGTTCTTAGGCCAGAGGTCATAGGTATCTTTCTTCGAAGTATGCTTCATCCTCATTTCAATTTAAGCCTACCTGAGTAATGTAATTATCAAAAAAACAGGCAGCTAATCACTTTGTGGATTAGCTGCCTCTATCAATTATTAACTGTCAATTAAGTCTATAACTTTCCTCTTTTAATTTCTTCTACTACTCCAGGATCCAACAAGGTAGATGTATCTCCTAGATTCTCTGTTTCTCCTTCAGCAATCTTTCTGAGAATTCTACGCATTATCTTACCACTTCTCGTTTTGGGCAATCCGCTTACAAACTGAATCTTATCTGGTTTCGCTATCGGCCCAATGATTCTGGTTACAGTTTGAAGCAAGTCTTTACGTGTCAATGTTTCATCGCCATGTATATGCCCAAAGACTACATAGGCATATATGCCTTGTCCTTTTACATCATGTGGATAACCCACAACAGCGCTTTCTACAACACCTGCGTGCATATTGATGGCATTTTCCACTTCGGCAGTGCCAATCCGGTGTCCGCTTACATTCAGAACATCATCTACTCTACCCGTAATACGGTAATATCCATCTTTACTTCTTAAAGCACCATCACCAGTAAAATACAAATTAGGATAAGTGGCAAAGTAATTGGTTCTGCAGCGTTCATGATCTCCATAAGTAGTTCTGAGGGTTGACGGCCACGGCGCCCTGATACAGAGATTTCCGCTGACAGTATCACTTCCATCATCCAACACTTCCATTCCTTTTTCATCAACTAACAGCATCTGAACACCAGGCAGAGGCAATGTTGCCCAACTAGGTACTGCAGGCGTAATACCGGCCAAATTACTAATGAGTATACCGCCTGTTTCTGTTTGCCACCAAGTATCTACAATCGGGCATTTCTTTTTACCAACATGTTCATCATACCAATGCCAAGCTTCTTCATTGATTGGTTCGCCAACAGTACCTAATACCTTGAGAGAAGACAAATCTTTGTCTTGTAGTGGCCCCAAACCAAAGCCCATCAGGCTACGAATTGCAGTGGGGGCAGTGTATAATATATTTACTTTGTATTTATCTACAATTTCCCAGAAACGTCCTGCATCGGGATAAGTTGGAATCCCTTCGAATATCATAGTTGTAGCTCCTGCGCTTAAAGGACCATATAGAATGTAGGAATGCCCCGTAATCCAACCTATATCTGCTGTACAAAAATGTATTTGAGACTTCTTGTACTGGAATACATTTACGAAAGAATAATTGGTGTAAACCATGTACCCGCCGCAGGCATGAACTACACCTTTTGGCTTTCCGGTACTACCTGAAGTATACAAAATAAACAATGGATCTTCCGCTTCCATTGGTTCAGCTTCTATGAAATGTATACCTTGCTCTTCTACATGTTTCATTTCATCTTCATACCAAACATCGCGACCTTTGAGCATACTGATAGGCGTTCTTGTACGAGTGCAAACAATTACTTTCTTTATTGTTCGGTTGCCAATCAGTGCATCATCAATAACACTTTTAAGTGGGATGTCTTTTGCACCCCTAAAAGCGCCATCGCAAGTGACAATAAATTCTGCTTGCGCATCATATAATCTATCAGCAATACTTTGGGCGGAGAAGCCTCCGAATATGACGGAGTGAATTGCCCCTATTCTTGCACATGCAAGCGTAACAATAGCGAGCTCGGGTATCATCCCCATATAAATACAAACTCTATCGCCTTTTTTGACTCCATTGTTTTTGAGTACCTGTCCGAATTGACAAACTCTTTCCAACAATTTACTGTATGTCAGTAAGCGATTTTTTTCCGTAGGATCATTGGGTTCCCAAATGAGTGCAGGAGAGTTACCCAATTCTTTGATGTGACGGTCGAGGCAGTTTTCTGTAATGTTCAGTTGAGCCCCACTAAACCACTTTACACTAGGTTCCGTGAAGTTCCATTCCAATACATTGTCCCACTTCTTTTTCCATATAAAATTTTCTGCTACATCAGCCCAGAAAGCTTCGGGATTTTCAATACTTTTTTGATACGCTTCTTTATAAGCCTCTAAAGATGTAATCTGATACGGGTAAGCCATAATCGTTATTTGAATTGAGTCGTTTTTAGGGCGTGAAGATAAAGAAAAATAGTTTTTTGTAATTACCGATTATTGGCCTACGATTTGGGAATCAACTTAACTGAATTCAAATTTTTAATATGAATCACTGTTATTTGTTTATCCCCAACTGAGCAATAAAATAGATAATTGAAGTATTTATCTGCTACTTTTAATAACTGACGTAGTTTATTATATCTGCTTAACAAAATATCGGGAATGTGAACCAATAAAAATCAGAAGTTGTTACATGTTACTCCTTATTAAAGTCAAATAGTGTAGCAGTAAACACCCCTCGTTCTCTTTTTTTGAATATGATATCCCAGTTGCCTTTATATCGTAACACTTTAGGTACAAGCATCTCTTTGTAATGCGTCATTTCAACTTCCATACTTACATCAAAGTCATACACTCCCGCCTTATAACTTAAAGCATAATTCCGCCCCAACACCTCCAGATTCTTAGCATCAAACCAAGTTGTCATGCCATCCACCACAATATCATCTGCCTTTGGGCCTAAATCATCCTTTGGAGTTATGGAGAACATGTAACATTGAATACCATGATATTCTTGAAGTTCAAGTCGATAATCATACAGCTTGTGTGCACGTTCATCATACAAATCAAGTTTATCCCCACCAATAAATGGAATCCCACTAATCTTCTTTCCTGGGTTGAAAAAAAGCATCTTCAGTTGTTCTTTATGCTTATCAATACCTGATTTGCCAGCAGTAGAAATCTGCGTGTTCCCTACTATATTAGTCTCACCACATACTTTTCCTGTTGTAAAAAAAAGTGAAGCATAAAGTTTACCAGTAAAATAATTGTAGTCGTGGTCATTGGTGTAGAAGTCACCCTGTGTTTGTTCCTGCAACACCTTCATGGTACGGCAACCGTTTGACCGAAGTTGCTGCGTCTTACTAAACAGAGACGCTTTGGTTTTACCTTCTTTATCCAACATCTTAATGTCATTAAAAGAAGTATAATTGAGTATTCTAAGATTTCTGAAGGCCTTGTAAAAGGTAGAATCCTCTTTAATCTGCTTTAGCAATTTCTTGTAATCAAAATTATTCCTTACAATAACTTCAGGCAAAACCATCTTCTTATTGTCAATTATGATTGTTGTATCTTGACTAGTGGCCTCAAAAGAAAGGAGGATACTAATAAAAAGAAGTAGCCATTTCATTTATTTAGAAAAGCTCATTTTATAATCTACTTTCACTTTCCCTTTGCTTATATCATTTAATTTCCCTTGAAGTAACTTCTTTTTAAGAGGTTTTAGATAGTCTATAAATAGTTTGCCTTCTATGTGGTCATACTCATGCTGTATAATCCTCGCAGTGAGTCCAGTAAATGTTTGTACATGTCTTGTAAATGTTGAATCGTAATATTCAATCAATACATCC
>CANGFK010000273.1 GCA_947452925.1 Chitinophagaceae bacterium
AACAAGTTTAAGTATAGATTGGACTTTGGATGAGATACTCTATGAACTAAAGCAACATCCAGAAAGATTCAGTGCCAATGTAATTTTGCGTGGTGTGTTTCAAGAAACAATACTACCCAATATCGCTTTCATAGGTGGAGGCGGGGAATTGGCATATTGGCTGGAACTTAAAAAAGTATTCGAAGAAGTGCAAGTTCCCTATCCTGTTCTTATACTCCGTAATTCATTTTTGCTGGTGAAGCAAACTATTTCAGAGCGGATTGAAAAGTTAGGCTTCAAAACGGAATCATTTTTTAAAGAGGAGACAGAACTAATAAATCAATTAGTAAAAAGAAGCTCTACTAATAAGCTAGATGTAGGTTCTGAGAGAGAAGCTATTAAAGCAGTTTACAATAAAATTAAAACAATCGCATCTCCCGTAGACCCAACTCTTTTACTGCACATTGATTCATTACAAAAAAATACACTAAAGAAAATTGATGAACTAGAAAAAAAGATATTGAGAGCAGAGAAAAGGAGATTTGGTGATGAACGAAATCAGATTGCAGCAGTAAAGAAAGCATTGTTTCCAAATAATAATTTGCAAGAAAGAATCAATAATTTCTGCATTTTTTATGCTGTCGATGGTAAAGAGTGGTTAAATATGATTTATAATCATTCCTTTGCAACAGAGCAGTTGTTCAGAATAATATATTACTAGTCTGCTAGAATAGAGTTGTTTATTGAAATTACATTTTAACCCCCATTCTTAATTAACCCCATTTATGAGTACAAAAAGTTTATGGCCATCTTTTGGCAATACGGAAGTAGTGAAGACCCCTAAAATAATTCTTCATGAACAAGCAAAGCATTTAGAGAAGCTTACGAATGGCTATATAAAGGCCGAAGTTATAACGTCTAAACACCCCACCTTGCTGAATAAAGTATCTCACTTACTAAAAATAACAGCACCTCATGCAGAAGATTACAGTACTATAATTGTAGAGGTAGATCATGATGTTATCAAGCTTTATCCATTAACCGTCGTTTCAAGGATTAAGCCAATGCCTGTGACATTCAATGCAACAAATGATGAAGAGTTTTTGACTATGCTAAACAAAGTTTTTGAAGAAAGAGAAACAATAGATACGGTTCAAAGTCTTTTAATTCAAAGCAAGTCGAATGAAAGTTATTTAAAAGGTACACTGGATTAAGAGTATAAATAAAAAGAGCAGCACTCTAGTGCTGCTCTTTTTATTTATGTACCCGGCTAAATTACAACCCTAAGAATGTACTTTTCTTTAAAGTCTTAACACCTTCGCCAATCTTGAAACCGTTATTGTAGATTGAGATTTTGTAATCCCCTACTTGATATTTACCACTTGTGTTTTTCCAATCAGCTTTGATTGCTTTTCTTTTTCCTTGTTCGTAGGTAGAATCAACCCTCATTGTGTAAACTTTTGCTCCTTCTTCTCTGCTGACGAAAGTAGAACCATCAGTTATTGGCTTTCCATCAGGGCCTGTAACACAGATGTAGATTTGCTTCAGGCCACTTGGTGAAACCATATTCTCATCTAAATCAAATGTGAAACGTAGTAAGTTGGCTTTTTTTGCAGTTGTAGTAAGTACTTCCTTACCACTACTTTTCTTGTCTATTGCTGCAATTGCTATGTTTGAGGCATGCAATGTTGAAGCTAAGTCCTCTACGTTTCTTTTAGCAGCTTCGGTGGAGGCCAGATTTTGTTGGAGTCTTTGCGCAGCAGAATTCAAGCTGTCTTTTTGAGTAGTAAGTTGTGCATTTGCGCTACTTAAAACCTTGTTTTCTCCTTTAAGTCGCGCAATTTCCGCAGAATAGCCTTCAATCTCAATTTTCAACTGACCGATTTCATCTTTTGCTCTTTTTAACTCCTCATCGCTAGCATTTTTCTTATTTAAGATACTGCTGATATCAGATTTAAGCTTTGAAATCTTATCATTTTGTTCAGCAAGTGCACCTTGAAACTTGGTATTGCTGGTTTGAAGGGAGTCTAACTTTGAGCTGGCACTGTTAAATGCAAGTTGTATTGAGTCCTTCTCCGCATTTACAGTAACTATTTGACTATCTCGTTGTTCTAACTTTTCCTTAGTTTTACTCTTATCATAAATAATGTAGCTCCAGGTGCTTAGTAATAAAGCAATTAATACGCCATAGATTATTTTACGATTATCAGGTTTTTGTGACTCTTCAGAAGTACTCATTTTATTGTTTTTTAATGTTTAAAAATTAATTTATGCTAAGCAATTTGTTCATTTTAGATATCGAAACCGTCCCTCAATTTGAAGACTACGATTTATTGACCTCCAATTGGCAAAGCCTATGGAATGAAAAAATATCTAAAACCGTGCCTGAAAATACTTCCCCTCAGGAAAGTTATAAGCAAAGAGCAGGGATATTGGCTGAATTTGGTAAAATCGTATGTATTTCTACCGCCTTTTTTTGGGATGATGAGCGTAAGAAAACTTCTTTGAAAGTAAAAAGTATTTATGGCGATGATGAAAAAAAGCTTTTAGAATCATTTGTTTTATTGTGTAACAAAGTATTTGCCCGTAACCCTCACTTCCAATTTGCGGGACATAATATCAAAGAATTTGATATTCCTTTTATTTGTAGGAGATTAATTGTAAATGGTCTGCAATTGCCAGAGTATTTACAAATTTATGAACGGAAGCCGTGGGAGGTGAAAATGTTCGACACCTTGAGTTGGTGGAAATTCGGTGATCACAAAAACTACATTTCACTTCACCTGCTTGCAAATGTTCTTGGGCTACAAACATCTAAAGTAGACATGGATGGTAGTATGGTTCAGGATGTTTACTATAAAGAGAAGAACCTAAGGAGAATTGCAGATTATTGTGAGAAGGATGTAATTGTTACGGCAAACGTTATTCTTAAATTTTTGACTATTCCCATTCTTGCGGATGATGCTGTAACTGTAGTGCTGTAACTTCTTTGTTTGTTTTTTATATCAATTATTCTATCAATTACATTTGCGCGGATGTCAGCAGAAAAAATACTATCAGATTTAAAGAATAGAAAATTTAAACCAGTCTATTGGCTAGAGGGTGATGAGCCTTATTTCATTGATGAAATAATTCATTATGCCGAGCACAAGATACTTTCAGAAAGTGAGGCGAGTTTCAATCTGACAATTTTTTATGGGCGAGATGCTAACTGGGCTGACGTATTGAATGCTTGTAAGCGATATCCAATGTTTGCAGACATCCAAGTGGTGTTATTGAAAGAGGCTCAGTATATGAAAGATATTGAGAAGCTAGAGAGCTATATAGACAACCCATTAGCTTCAACTTTATTCTTTGTTAGTTACAAGGAAAAAAAGATTGATGGCAGAGGAAAGCTTGCTAAAGTGCTAAAAAGCAAGTCTGAGCTACTAACCACCAAGAAAATGTATGATAGTCAATTGCCAGTTTGGGCAGGGCAAATGATTCAATCACTTGGATTTAGTATCAATCAGAAAGCTCTTTTATTGTTGGTAGATCATATTGGGAATGACCTCAGTAGGATGCAAAATGAAATAGAAAAACTAGCGCTCAATTTGAGTGGTAGAAAAACTATTACAGAAGATGATATTGAGAAATATATTGGTGTAAGCAAAGAATTTAATGTTTTTGAATTGCAGGATGCTTTAGCAAAGAAGAACTTGCTAAAGGCAATAAGAATTAACCAATATTTCGCTTCAAATCCTAAAGCGGCACCGATTCAAATGGTACTGCCTGCTTTGTATAATTTTTTCAGTAAAGTCTATATGATCTTTGGGACTGGTACCAACGACGAGAGAGCAATCGCCACTGAAATTGGTGTTAATCCTTACTTCATTAAAGATTATATGGCAGCAGTCAAAAACTATGGGCAGCAAGGGGTAGAGGCAATTCTCATTTTGTTGCACGAATATAACCTCCGCAGCATTGGGATCAATGATACTGGAACGGAAGATGGTGAATTGATGAAAGAATTAATTGTGAAAATGGTTGGTTAGACCAACTTAGTTATTGCTATTGATGTCTATACTTGTTTGTTTTTTTTAAAATATTCCCGAATAATTGCTTCAATATTCAAGTAACTGTTAGTGAGAAGATTAGGTATCTCCTCAACTTTTACCCATTTTATCTCCGTTATGTTTTCCTCCAATTGTGGATTTAGTAATTGATTACTATTTGCTCTCATAGCATACCAATGGCTTTCTTTTATCGCTTGAGCACCAATAAATCTATCCAGATATTCGTGCTTTGTAACGCCTATAAACTCACCTAATATAACTTCTTTCAAGCCTGTCTCTTCTCTAACTTCTCTGATTGCGCATGTTTCAATTGACTCTCCCTCATCAAGTTTTCCTTTGGGCAAATCCCATTTGTCTTGCCTGTAAATCATTAATAATTCATTCCTTTCATTCCACACAAGTCCCCCTGCAGCTATAATTATCGGTATATTCATATCATAAAATTAACAAAAATGATTCCAAAATATTTTAAAATAAATCGGCGTCACCATTTCCGCTTTACTTTCGTGGTATGACTAATAAGAAATTGGTAGCAGAAAAGTTGCTACAAGTAAACGCAGTGAAACTACGCCCTGAGCAGCCTTTTACTTGGGCTAGTGGTTGGAAAAGTCCTATCTATTGCGATAATAGAAAGGTGCTTTCTTTCCCCTATGTACGAGAGTTTATCAAGAGTGAATTATGTAATGTTATTTTCAGTGAATATCCTGATGCAGAATGCTTGGCTGGTGTTGCAACAGCAGGTATTGCATGGGGAGCAATGGTTGCTGATCAATTAAAACTTCCATACATCTATGTTCGTCCAAAACCAAAAGAACATGGATTGGGTAACCAGATAGAAGGTGCTTACACAACAGGACAAAAGGTGGTGGTAATAGAAGATTTGATTTCAACAGGAAAAAGTAGTCTGCAAGTAGTAGAAGTTTTACGTGCCGCCGGGATGGAAGTAGTAGCAATGGTATCCATTTTTAACTATGGGTTTGATGTTGCAGCGCAGGCTTTTGCCAATGCAAATGTTCCTT
>CANGFK010000274.1 GCA_947452925.1 Chitinophagaceae bacterium
ACTCAGTGGCAAAATTTCTTATTTAACTCAGCATGAAGTGAAGCTGTTAATTGCAGCATACATTTTAAATCAGTACCAAAGTTCTGTAACTATTAAGGGTAATCATGTTGCATCTATGCAGAAGGTAGATAATATGGTAGGTTTGTGAAGGAATAAGGGGTTATTAGATTTGACAACTTTTAAAAAGTTGTCAAATCTGTTCATAAACCAAAATAAAACATAAAGTACAGTGCAGTTCTACGTGGGGTGGAGCTGCACTTTTTATTTTAGAGAAAGCTGGTTTTACTTTTATAATCATCAATGATGCACATAAATAAATAGGGCAAAGCCTGCAAAACCGGTACAAAAACTAATAATCTCTGTTGTGGTTGGTTTTTCTCTAAACATTTTCATACTTAGAACATAACCAATGGGCATCATAGATAATTGATAAATATTGATGGTAGTGATGGGTAATTGCTGGAAAGCATAGTTGTTTAAAAGGGATGCCAGGTATATAAACAAGGCAATGCTTAGAAACAAACCTTCCTTCTTGTTTAGTGTCCAGTCTTTTACATTTGTGAGTGCTGTGGTTTGTCTAGTTACTATAACCAATACCAAACTCATCAACAATATAGTAACCTCCATAATGGGTACACTCCAATATACGGTTGGCGTTGATTTTAAAACATAGGAAAGCATGATATAGCCTACTGTCCAGAAGAAAGAATTGAGCAATACGTATTTAGCACCTCGCAAACTAGGCGTAAATACTAGCTGATAAATGCATCCAAAACTCATTAATGCCAAGGAAAGGATATCGAGTTTGCCAGTTTTTTCATGAAATAACAGCACAGCAGAAAATTGCTTTAGCACATTGCCGATAATCTCCAATGACCCTACATTTGAGAAGTTTAGACTGTTTATTGCCCTGATATAAAAGTACAGTCCTAATCCACAACAAACAGAACACCCCACCATTTGTAGTACGATTAACAGCGATGGGAAAGTAGGAAAGCCATAAATGACGATGGTGGCAATGATGGAAACCAAAGAAGTATAAAAAGAGCGTTTTGCCAGATAGAGCCACGTTAAACCTCCTTCGGATGTCTTTTTCTGGATAGCATCTGCAATCAGGAATAGTATGGAAGCAGCATAAAAAGAATGGTGAGATAAGTGCATTGATTAATGATTTTTGAAAACCTTGGCAAACTTAGCTTCTATTGTAGCTTGATAGGTTATGAATATACTTGGATAGCTCTTTGTTAAATGATTTATTTCTGACAGGGTAATAAACTTTTTTGAATAGGTAAGCAAAGAAAGGTTGAGTGCCGCATTCACCAAACAATCAAAAGCATACAGGACCGTAGTTGACTTTTTGCCATATAATTCTTCCAGTTTATTGATGAACTTTATTGGTAATGAATTACCAATATCCGTAAGCAAACTAATCATGATAATTGCCTCATCGCCACCCATTCTTTTCGCATTCTGCATAGCATAATCGAAAAGTAAAGTTGCTTTAGCCAACTGTTTTTCTTGAAGGTTGAAGTCTATCATAGCAGCCAACCATCTCGAAGGCGGATAGACGATATTGTCGGCAAATAGTGTGTCTAAGTAGTTGGTATCTATATCAGCGAGTTTCTTTGCTCTTTTTTTATAGGCACTCAATAAGCCTCTTTCCTTTTCGTGCATTAATGCCACACAGTTAGAAAAAAGGTAAGTACGGTTTAGCTGATGCATGTTTTTAGACAGTTTAACCATACCTTCTCCAAAGTAAGCGCTGAAATAGTCGACATCTACATACGATTCGAAGAATGCATCAATCATCATGGGGCTTTGAGACATAAAGTTCAATAGCTTTCGTGGTTTCTTATTAGCTCGTAAACCATTTAGCATTGCCCCGCCAATGGCACAAAAAGTATCGAGCTCGCAGCCATTATCTTCCATATATTTCTCCAAGCTTTCCAAATACCGTATGTCATTTTCCCTTGCAGCCTTTAGTGTGTATTGACTAATGAACGAAAGTTCACCTTCAGGCTTGTCAGTCCACTTCATCATGCTACGTGCATTGATATAGTCCACAAAGCGTTTATAGGTAAAATAGCCTGCTGCTTTTGCGAGGGCATCGAGGGTATGCTCGTAGGAGGAAGCCGTATCTTTTCTCAATCTACAAAGCCTTGCAAGTGTATTGGTAGAAATGTTTACCTGATAAGTAGATTTAAGAATGAGGCTTAGTGCATCCATTGTTTTATAGTCTACAGTAAAAAGGCGATGCTTCTTCAATAGATTTCTAATCAGCAGTTCAGGAAGCTCATCGTTTTGCATGGTGCAAAATAATAGTATTTAAGCATTGGAATGAAAAACGCCCAACTTGGCGAAAGATGGCGAAGAAAGGGAAGAGTGAGAAATGTATGTTTGTGGGAGAATAAAAGGAGAATATGAGTACAGTGCAGTTCTACGTGGGGTGGGGCTGCACTTTTTTGTTTCAACTATTGATAGTATATTTTCTTTATCATTGCACTTCATACTCTAACATAGTTTCATTAAAATGCCCAAGCTCAACACTACTACAAAGACATTTTTGGTATCTGAACTTCAGATAAAACTGAAGGAGCAATTTGGCTATCACATTAAAACCAAACCTGATTGCGCCAAGCTTAGCCAAATAATATTGACCAACCTATCCGAATATGTTTCGGAATCTACCTTATACCGCCTCTTTGTATTGGAAGAATCGCCCAAAATATCAACTGTCATTTTAAACATATTGGCGAGGTTAATTGGTTATGCCGATTGGAGTAGTTTTGAATTGTATATAAATGAAAAATTCCACACAAAACTAATATTAGGTGCATCAGCAAATAGTATCATCAAACCTAAAAGCCTCATCTACCACAACATTGCACTTGGCTGTTATAAACCTTTGGAAGCTTTGTTTGAAGATGCCGTACATCTTGAAAATGATTTGCGGTTCGAGATAGTGTTAGATGTGTTTGATAGCCTAATGCAAATAGAAAACCCGCAGCCATTCTTTAAACACTTTGCCAAAACGCCATTAATCCGGAATTACTTTTTTGAGATAGGCTTCGATCCACTTTTTAGAATTAAACACTATGATGAAGGAATAAAACTATACGCAGAAAGTGTTTTGCCAGAAAGGGGGATTGCAGACATGCAAGACTACGTGTTTTCTTCTACGGTACTATTCAGGCACTATTACCTCACCAAAAACTATCCTAAAGCAATAGAATATGGCAAGCAGTTGTATTTGCAGTACAACTATGCAACTAACGATTTAGAAGCGCTTTATGCCTTTCCACAAATGCGTTATTTAAGCTACAAAATATGGTATCTACAGCTTATTGGGGCTAACACATCGGTTGTAGACGATTATATATTATGGTTATTAAACTATTGCAAAACCCAATATGCCGTCTTTGCTTTTGAAGAAAGACGAATACTCTTTGTATGTGTGGCGGAAGCATTGATAATTGCCAATCAAGCAGATAAATACCACCTAAACCTAAAAGAGATATTCTTAGAAGAATACAAACTTTTCCCCGACCTTCTCTACCATAAGAGCCTGAAACATAGCCTTCCTTACTTCGACCAAAACGGTCTCCTCCGCTATCGCCCTGCTTAATATTTACTGCTTTTTCCACTGACAATCTGCCCTAAAATAAAAAGAACTAAAAAGAGCTTTTTTGAGAAAGTGGGGTGAGGGATGTTTGTCTTGTTTGTTCTATTACTCTTTGTTTGAATATTTATAAAGTATGAAGCTGGAGTTTATACTTCAGTGAAATAAATATCTATACCCAATCCAGGTATAGTTTACAGTGCAGTTCCTAGTGGGGTGGGGCTGCACTTTTTTTATTGATTGTTTTAGCAGAAAGGTTGCTAAAAGTGTATGCAGAATGGGTGACTACAATAGCTTCCCCACCTCCATATAATCCCTCCAAATTTGGGTATAAATAAAAGGTTCAAACAGGTTAGTATCTATTGATTTGTAGTAATTTTTAGCCTTCTGTGTGTTTCCTGACATCACATGGACAAAAGAGATATAAATGAGCAATTGGTTTTCTACTTTCAGTTCCCAATGTCCAAATGTGTTGTGGTGTATCTTTTTAAAATGTTGTTCATAGTCGTTAATGATGCCTACCAGCCAATCTGTTCGCTTGCCTCTATACAATGCCCGGCACAGGTAGAACATAAAAGGTAATGCTAGAGAGTAAGATTTTGAAAATACAAACTGATGAATTATAGAATAGTAAGGAGAAAGCACACTATAGCTATGTTTTGGTTCTTCGGCAAGACAAATGCCTACATAACGCCCGGCAGGTATGCAAAACACATCGGCAGAAAGTTTTAGGGTTTTAATTTTATTATACCATTCTCTACAAACACCTGGAGCGGTACTCTTAAGTGCCTGATTGTATTTTAGGCAATAATAGAACAATAGTTCTTCGGTAGTAGCATGACGATGTTGATGGTATTCATCTAGCAGTTCGCCATAGTAGCCTTGTAGATAATCTTCATCCACAAACCATTCTATGAAATATTGCTGTGCCTTTTTGTGGGCAGCCAGTTGGGCTTTTGTATCTGCAAATAGATCCTGATGTTGCCTAAAAACCAAGCCTAGTGTTTGACCTACATAGTAAAAATCATATCTATTATGAATTGTTTCATCAAATATTACAGGAAGATCATAAATAGATTGTAGAAACTTTACGTCTTTTTGATTGGCAGCAATAGTTATCAGGTTAATGATAAAAGGGAATATCTGTGGGTTGCTACCGTAATCTTTACAGAGTGCAATAACGGCAGTTTTGTTGATAGCGTTTGTGCCGAGTGCCAATGCAACTTGATGGTGTAAGAGGTTTGTTTTCTGGGTATCATGGGTTGGGGATAGATTAATGTTAACCTCAACAAAGTCTTTAGCAGTTTCTATTGCTGCCAGTAAGCAATGCCAGTCTTGATACCCTACAAATACAGCCAAAATATCCAACGTCTGCATTCTGGGTTGCTGCACAGTTTTA
>CANGFK010000275.1 GCA_947452925.1 Chitinophagaceae bacterium
CAATGAACGTACTGCGTACCCCAATGAACGTACTGCGTACCCCAATGAACGTACTGCGTACCCCAATGAACGTACTGCGTACCCCAATGAACGCACTGCGCACCCCAATGAACGTACTGCGTACCCCATAAATCCTACTATGCCTGTCACAAATCCCCTTTCGGAATATTTTTATGGAAGGAATAAAGGAGAGGGAAAAGAAAGAAAGTATTGTTGATTGATAAAGGAAATCACCATATTACCTAATTATATTTTAAATAGTTTTTTGATGGGTGGTGGGGATGGTGTTAATTTGTGAACCAGAATTTCTAATAGTTATATGGAAAATACTATTATCCCACTCTCACAAGTGTTGCGACAGCATCGCTTGTGTGTACTGTTCAAACCAGTTTTTAACTGGCATTCGCTCCCTCTGCGCCCTAAAGTGAAACGTTTTTATCTGAAATAATGTTTCTCTCTGTTTTTCTCTGCGTGAATAACTCTGCGAATCTCTGCGGTTAATCTTTTCTTTTCTGTAAACTTTCTTCCACTCGGCAATTGTTCCCTTTAGATAGTTTGAATTTGGAACTATGGATTCACTTAGTTTTGTATTGACGAAGGTTTTAAAAAACAAAAACAATTGAATGGAATTCTTCAAAGCAAAGAGCTTCAGAAAAAAGCGAAAGTTTAGAACAGGATAAAACCTTTTCATTTTTAAGAGTTAGTGGCAATTTTGCCAAACCGACTGTAAACAATGACAAACAAATAAAACAATGAGTAAATATATATTTGTAGTATCGCTTTTTTTGACTTCGACAATTTTTGCACAAACTAAAAAAAATATAATTGAAGAAACTTTTGACAATATTAAAAGTAAGACAAAAGTTGACAAAAGTGACTCAACTTGCTTTAATCTTACACAGAAAATGTATGATGAAGTTTTACAAAATGAAATTTCTGAATTTAAAAAAAGTACAAGCGAAGAAATTAATGAATTTCAAAAAAATAGAAAATCAAAAAACACATATTTGTTTACAGCATTAATGTTTTATCAAGAAATTATAACTAAATCAGCCGAACAAAAAGCATTAAAGCCTGAATTGCAAAGAGATATTGTTAATTATTTAGAAAAAGAATTTCTGAATGTTTACAATAAAATGCCGACAATTATTTATGTCTATAAAGTTGAGACTTTGAAATTATTTGAAGATAAAGCAGAGCTGAAAAAGTATATTGATGAAGGACTTAAAAATTATCCAAATTCGATTCCTTTAAAATATTTTAGTTATAAGTATTTGAATGAACAGACCTATAAAGAAGAATTAATGATATTAAATAAAAAACATTGGTTAGTTAATATTGAAGAATAAATACTGCCCAGCCACTCCACCCCACTCGCTAAAATCTATATGGGCTAGCGCATCACGTTTCACCCATGCATTCGTTAATATTGCCTTTCTAACTGTTACAAGCGTATTAGAAAATTCACAACACTAATAACTAATAACTAATAACTAATAACTAATAACTAATAACTAATAACTAATAACTACACCCCTCTTTTCAAAGTCCTTCCGTTCCTTTCGCCAGTATGTTTGCCGTCATTTACGGTTAGTTTACCATTCACAACCACATATTTTACGCCTACAGAATACTGGTGCGGATTGTCGTAGGTAGACAAATCGTTAATGGTTTTTTCGTCAAACAGGGTAAGGTCGGCATTGTAACCTTCGCAGAGTAAGCCTATGTTTTTCAACTGAAATTTCTGTGCAGGAAGGCTAGTCATCCGGCGGATAGCTTCCTCCAACCCAATCACTTTTTGTTCACGTACATATTTGCCCAATACCCGCGCATTGGTACCATAAGATCTCGGATGCGGCACGCCCTCACCCATCACCCGCACGCCGCCATCACTTGCAAACATGTTGTAGGGGTATTGCATAATGGTCTTCACATCTTCCTCGCACATGCCATGAAAAACCATGCTACTGCCGCCATTACTCATCATATCCATCACTGTACTGGCTTCCTCTTCGGCGGTGTGTGCCTTGCCTAGCATGGTATTCACTTCTTCAATGCTTTTTCCATTATAGCTTTTGTCGGGTTTGTAGTTAGCCACTACTGCATAAGAAAAGTGTTCTTTTCCTCTCTTCTTCAGCCCTTTCAGCATAAAGTTGGTTATCCTTTTTCTGATGGCAGGGTTTGCAAGCCTTGCCACAATACTATCTTTTCCGTCGGCCAATGCCCAACTAGGCAGCATCGTTCCCATGTTGGTACTACTTGCCGTATAAGGATATTGGTCTATCGTGGCATCAATGCCTTCTTCGCGTGCTTTTATTATCAACGGAACTGTCTCTTTGCTGCGTCCCCAGTTCTGTTCGCCCACAATTTTATAGTGCGAAATTTCTACCGGCATCTTTGCCTGTCTGGCAATATCAATAGCTTCATTCACTGCAATTGCCACACTGTCGCCCTCACTTCTAATGTGGCTGGCATATACGCCCTTGTACTTTGCAGCCGCTTTTGCTAGCCGCACCACTTCGTCAGTTTTACTATAGGTTCCGGGTATATAAATTAGTCCTGTAGAAAATCCTACGGCGCCATCCTGCATGCCTTTCTCTACAATGGCTTCCATTTGTTGCAGTTCCTCTTCTGTGGGTGTGCGGTTGGCAGTGCCCATCACTGCTTTTCGAACATCATTATGCCCTACCAATGTAGCCATATTGATAGACATTTTTAAGTTGTCCAGATAGTCCAGATACTTCTTAATGTCCGTACGAGAAGTGCCACAATTGCCTGTGATAACGGTTGTTACCCCATCAAAAATGAAATTCTTTGCTTCCGGATCTTTCTTTTCCAAATCCTCCATGTGGGTGTGTACATCAATAAAGCCGGGCGAAACAATCAATCCGGTTGCATCAATCGTCTTCGGTGCTGTCCAGCTATCCAGATGTCCTTTTGCTACTATTTTTCCGTCTTTTACAGCAATGTCACCCAAAAACCATGAGTTGCCGGTGCCATCAACAATCTTCCCATTTTTTATCAGGATATCAGCTTTCTGAGCCTTAGAAAATGTGGTGACAAGCAATAGAAGGTAAAAGATTTTTTTCATGCTAAAAAGAGAATGTAGTTAATGTATTGAGTTCAATAGCAAGTGTCTCGAGGCGCTGAAATGTAACAATCTTGCATGTAGATGAAATCTATTAGTTTTGAGTTCTAAATAAATAGGATCTGATGAAGATATACCTGCTTTCCATTGCCCTACTCCTACTTCTGACTGCAAATGCCTCGGTAGATACTATTGTCATCTTTAGTAAAAGCATGCACAAGAGCATTAATACCGTAGTTATAAAACCGAGTTATTATACCAATGCCACACGCTTTCCTACTGTCTATTTGTTGCATGGCTATAGTGGAAAGTATTCTGATTGGATAAGAAAAGTGCCAGCATTGCAACAGCTTGCAGACGATAACCACCTGCTGATTGTTTGCCCCGACGGAGGATATTCCAGTTGGTATTTTGATAGCCCCATAGATAGTACTTACCGATATGAAACCTTTGTGGCAGTAGAGATACCAGCATTTATTGATGCGCACTACAGCACCATCGCCAACCGAAAAGGACGTGCAATAACTGGGTTGAGTATGGGTGGACATGGAGGATTGTTTTTAGGATTCAGACATGCCGACACCTTCGGCGCTTGTGGAAGTATGAGTGGAGGAGTAAACTTGTATTATAGCCGAAACAAGTTTGATGTAATTAAACGTATTGGAGATACAATTGCTTACGCTGATAATTGGAGGAAATATTCTGTACTAAACGTTGTTGATACTTATCCAAAAGATTCTATTGCCATCATATTTGACTGTGGCGTTGATGATTTCTTTTATACTGATAATAAAGCACTCCACAACAAATTGGTAGCTATGCACGTGAAGCATGACTATATTGAAAGACCCGGCAAGCACGATTGGAGCTACTGGAGTAATGCCGTTGAATATCAGTTAGATTTCTTCAGAAAGTTCTTTAAGAGTAATCTTCAATAAGCAACAATTAGTACTGAACAGTACCATCTCTGATTCTTATCTTCTTCTTTTTCTCAATCTTCTTCTCAAACTGAATCACTTCTTTTGGCTTGCCATTGGTTGCAGCAGAAGGATTATTGCCCCCCTTGGGACCATCTGCTTTTATATCTTGCAGCTTGTCAAACAAGTAGCTTTCCGTCTTAACCAACTTGCCCGTTTCTGCATCATAGTAGCGCCAGGTGCCATGCCTCACAGTAGTTGCCGAAACCTTCACCACTTTCATTTCATATTTGTCAGGATTAGTCACACTAGGCACATAGACTGTATCGTAAGGATAAATTGGGTCAGTTGCATGCCAGAACTCAGTGTGTTCTAGTCCGTAAATATTAAAGTATTGGCTTTCTCCATCCTTAAATCCATATTTATAGCTTTCCAGAGCAATAAAATCGCCCATGAGGTTGTAATTTCTCCAAGGGCCTTCTTTCTTGTCGTTCTTGAATATACCTTCTTCTTCGTGTCCGGGTTCACCTCTGAGTGTTTCAACACGAATAACCCATTTGCCTTGTTTCAGACCTTTTACATCGGTACAATTTAGCGTATCACCAGCAGCATTTAACCGGAAAGTGGCACATTGAGCAAAAGAATCAGTAGTAATTAGTATGATGATGAACGCAAAAATCCAACGCATTTTTTAGAGTATTTGACTTCGAAAATACCAATTATTTCTATTGTAATTAAACAGGCAGAAATGTTTTATAGTTTTAATAAGAAAAGCGATGCAAAAAGGAGTGTTCCTGCATCCCTTTTTGATGGGGGTTAATTATCGTGAGTGAGGTTATTATTGTGCGAACTTATCGGTTTTTTCTGCTCCTGTAATATCGCCATTACTGCGAATCTGAATTTGCAAATTACTAATCCATTCGCTGCAACCACGACTATATAAAAACTCATTTACATCGTGAATCAGTTTCATCACATCCTCATAAGTACCTTCTAAAACTGTAGAAAAAG
>CANGFK010000276.1 GCA_947452925.1 Chitinophagaceae bacterium
TGGATTACCAGCAGGATAGGTAATTGGATCAGCAGGATAGGTAGTGGCATCCCATGGTTCAATTGTGCCTTGGTCGGTGGTAGCACAAACTAAACCATGCTGCCCTGTTCCATCTAAGTAAAATATAATTCCACCAAAAGCTGTATCACCAATTTTTAAAGTGGGCATAGGCTTAAACTCTGCCTGTTCAATTACTTTTACTGTTTTATTAAATGCCGGTTGGGTATAGTTTATTTGATAAGTGAATTTGGTATTGGTGGTTATAGTACCAGATGGATTATCGGCTGTAACCGATATCCCATTATTACCATCATCTGTTGCCGTAATGGTAATATTTGGGTTACTGACATTTGTAATAGTAATAAATTTTGGTTTTATCCTTGCTAGTTTGGCTCTTAGTGTAGCTTTTATAGGCGATACATAAGATTGATAGTTTGTTGTAATAACATTAAACCATGAATTGAACTTAGCCTTTATGTCATCAAATTTTATCTTTACTGTATTGTCATCTACCTCAAGTTGATTACTAGAATTGATGCAATTGGTAATAGTAGAATTTAATCCTACCTTATCAATTTCTTGAATTCCTCTTAATTTACACAATATTTTTTGTATTACACTTTTGTTTTCAGATAATATAATAGGATTATTGGGTGTACCATTTCCATCCATGTCCAAAGGGCTTTCCATTGCTACAGCAGCAAAACTAACTGCCTGTGAATTTTTTGATGCCGCTTTTTTTGTGCATATAAAATAACCTGCTGCCGAAGTTAATAATCCACAAGCTGCATACGTCTGTAGTGCTGGAACTCTCAGAGCAAGTAAAGATGCCGTAAAACAACCAGCAGATAAAGATGCTGCTGCTGTGTATATTAAAGATTCATTTGCAAAGTCTGTAACAGTTTTACTTACATCATCATCTGTAGCTAATCCAAATACTTGTGTACCAAAAGTTATTTTTTTAATCGGATTAGTAAATCCTAATATATATGTTGAATCTTTTATTACATCAGGATTGCAGATATTAGTATTTAAATTCAAGTTTTGCAATTGATAAGCAATAGCTAATTTTTCATTATTATTACACTTTGTTACATTTTGTTTTAATTGCGTCATAAGCTGATGCATAAATGTTGCATCATTATTTGTTACAGAACCTTTAAAACAATTAATAAGTAATGAATCTACTAGCCCATTATAGGTCTTTATTCCTGATTCAATAACTGCATCTGGGTTAGAGATATGAGTGTAATTGTTTATGGTAAGTGTTGGGTGTGAATCTGAGTTTAAATTGGTAAGATCAAAAGTATAATTACCTGGCTCTAGCGTAGGTACAAAAAAGCTAAAATGGTAATTATCTGTTTTTAACAAAACTATTGGGTTGCCTCCTAATAATACTGTAAAGGTATCTCTAGTAATAACTTCACTTGCGGTTAGGCTTACCAGAACAGAAGGTTTAACCAGTGTGCTGTCTGTCTTAATAGTGTAAGTTGTTTTTAAAGTAGTATTCTGTGTAGCATCTTTTTTTGAACATGAATAAAACACCACAACAAGCGTTAGTAAGACTAAAATATTTTTTTTCATTATTAATTTATAATAATTGCCTTCTTTCCGGTTCTGGCTTTCCGTAGCTAATTTTAGTAAAGTGTAACAAAACTTTCAACCTATAATTCTGTAATGTAGAGGGAGATTAAGTTAAAGGAACAATTAAGAACAAATAATTATAAAGATTGAATAAAATGCCTTAATTATGGCACGAAAATGAGGTTATCAAGCTCATCTAGTCCGCGCCACTCGCTAATATCTCCTAGGGCTAGCGCTAGCGTTCCACGAGTGAATTCGCTTAGATAAAAACTACTGTAATCTAAACTATGAATCTCGACGTCTTGTTCTTAATACTGTGATTGACTATCTGTTTACAGTTAAGCTTTTTCGAATTAAATGATATAAAAATAAACGTACACTTATGAAGTATTTATTGGAAGAGGAAGTGGTAGGCATCATCGGCACACAGAAATATCGTGCAGAAATAAGATGGCGCAATGGTACGCTGATAATGGATGAGCCCAAAACAATAGAAGGTGGAGATTTGGGACCAGATCCTTACACCACCCTACTTGCAGCATTAGCTGGATGTACGCTGTCTACATTGCGGATGTACATCAGTAGAAAAGGATGGGATATACCGGAGATAAGGGTCGCCGTAAATATGTATAAACAAGAGGAAGATATGGAAACAACAATTATTGAACGCGACATAACTTTTCCAGACCTGACAAGTAATGAATACAAACAAAGACTTTTTGAGATTGCCAACAAGTGCCCTGTTTCGAAGATTCTGGAGAATACCATAAAAATACAAACTACTACCAACTAAATAATGATAAATAGACAATCGAGTAAGTTAATATAAATATTTCAATTATGGATTTACACAATATTAAAAAAGAATACACCAATGGAGCGGTTACAATTGTATGGCAATCGGGGCTGTGCATCCATTCAGGCAACTGTGTACGCAATAACCCAAATGTGTTCAGGCCAAAAGATAAACCTTGGATAACGCCGGAAAACGCTACAACGGAAGAGATTATCGATACAATCAAGAAATGTCCTTCCGGTGCTTTAACCTATTATATGAATGAGAAAGACAGTTGATGTGTTTATTAAATTGACCTGCTAGTGCATTACTACTTTGCCTTTCTCCAAACACCTTCATCTTATCTCAATGGAAGCAGAATTAATGGCAAGATTAGTTATTAACCCAATAATTTAGTCTGTCGTTAACTCATCGAACCTTATGTTTGTTGTATTGACAAGCTTTAGCGCAGGTCTGTTTAAAAATAGATTTTGAACAGGATAATACGGTATCGGCTACTAATTACAATTTCTATTCTCATGCAACAAGATGCACCACAACCCAATGGCAATATACTCTTACAAATAGCAAGAGAAGAAATGCCTTATGGCAAATACAAGGGCACATTACTATACAAACTACCCATGTTTTATCTAGAATGGCATAAACGAAATGGTTTTCCTAAGGGCAAAACAGGGATTGCATTGGAGACACTCTACGAAATAAAACTGAATGGACTGGAGGCTTTGTTGAAACCATTGATAAGATACTAATCATCCCACTCGCTCACTAGTTATGAATACAAAATTGCTATAGCCTAACCAGACTGATTGACTGTAATTGTTGTACTCAAACTATTTTTTAATAAACTTTGATTGCTTTGGCAACTCAAACTTGCTATTAACAACACGCTAGATGCATGTTTCTATTATCTTTGGAGAAATTTTTTATAGTGAGAGTACTTAGTCTTTTTGTTATTTTGATTTGTCTATTTTCTTCTAGTTGCAATACCATCAATGTCTATGAAAAGAGAGTACCATTTACTAATTTCCAATGGAATACTACGAACAAACCAACCTTCACTTTTACCATTAGCGACACTACCTCCTACTACAATATCTTTGTGGTGATACGTCACGAGGATGCTTACCACTTCAATAATCTATGGCTGAATGTAACTACAAAGGCTCCGGGCAGTTCGCCAGTGAGCCAACAACTAGAGTTAATATTAGCCAATAACGGTAAAGGTTGGCTAGGAAGCGGCATTGATGACATCTATACGCACCGTGTAAGAATTACAAATGCTCCAGTCAAACTAAAAGCTGGCGATTATCAGTTTACACTGCAACAAGTAATGCGTGAAAATCCATTACAATCAGTGCTTGATGCCGGTATTAGAGTAGAAAAAGCAACATTATGACCCTCTCCACCAAGCATAAGCTCACGATTGTAACTGTTGTGTATTGGGTTTTGCTATCCTACATGGTTGCTGCATTGGTATGGTGGTTTGTGGCCTTACAAAAGCAAAACAACCTGATGGCGAATATGCTTTTGTCGGATTTAAAAAGAGATGATCCACACTACATTGGCAAAGCGACACTGATACAAGCCGCCCACAACCGTAAAGTAGCACAATACATTGGTGAAGGCTCCACCTTTCTAGCACTGATATTTTTTGGTGCCGTGTTTGTTTTCCGTGCTACAAGAAGGCAAATACGCCTTTCACACCAGCAACACAACTTTATGATGGCCGTTACGCACGAGCTTAAAACACCCATTGCTGTGGCACAGCTAAATCTGGAAACATTGCAGAAAAGAAAGCTGGACGAGGAGAAACAACAAAAACTAATAAGCAATACCCTTCAAGAAGCTAATAGACTAAATACTTTATGCAATAATATTCTATTGGCTGCACAACTGGATGCAGGTGGATACAAGACAGTGCAGCAAGAGTTGAATTTAACTGATATAGTTGCTGGAAGTGCGAGAAACTTTAGCAACAGATATCCTCAGAGAAGCATAGAAGCAGACATTGACGAAGGCGTTTATGTTTTGGGAGAAGAACTGTTACTTCAGATGCTGGTTAATAATTTGATTGAAAATGCGCTTAAATACTCCCCAGTTGAAGGCAAAGTAGGGATTCGCTTAAAATCAAACGAAAACAAAACAGTTCTACAGATATCCGATGAAGGGATTGGCATTTCGGATGAGGAAAAGAAACAGGTTTTTGAGAAATTCTACAGGAGTGGCGATGAAAAAATAAGAAATACAAAAGGTACAGGACTAGGTCTATATCTCTGTAAGAAAATAGTACAAAGTCATAAAGGCACTATTACCATCAGCGACCAACAAATTAAAGGAAGTATATTTAAAGTAACAATAAACACCTATCATGATAGAAAACAAGGGTAATATATTATTGGTCGATGATGAAGAAAACCTTCATGAGACACTAAAGTTGAACTTGGAACTAGAGGGTTATGAAGTTACAAGTGCTTTCAATGGCACCCAAGCTCTGAAAGCTATTTCCAATGGCTATTTTGATCTGGTTATACTCGATGTAATGATGCCTGAAGTAGATGGCATAACAGTTGCGGAAACAATGCGGGTAAATAATCTGGACACCCCCATCCTGATGCTTAGTGCAAGAAACA
>CANGFK010000277.1 GCA_947452925.1 Chitinophagaceae bacterium
CCATTTTCAAATATCTCCTGATAGTAAACATGATCGGTGGATTCAAAGTATTTCTGTCCATTCAAATAAACTTCCGAACAGTTAGGCGGGAGTTGGGGGATAATGTCTCCAACTTCCGGTTCATGTACCACCTGAGGAGTGTTTGGCTGATTCAGAACACCGTTGGTACCAATAACTATATATACTACACGGTTGTTTGAGTCAAGCTGTTCTTGGTAATAAGTGCCATTGCATTCGTAGTATTTGTTGCCGTTTATTACTACAGCTTTAGCATCGCTTGGGATAGAATTTACTTTTGCTCCGATGGGAGGGGCCACTATTTCATACTGATTGTCATAAGTTCTTCTGTAGAAAACACTATTGTAATAATAGTAAGGATAGCCATCCCAGTAGAAATCATAACACCCAAACGGAAGCCAGCTAAGCCTCAAGCCAAGTGTTGGATAAAAAGGGTAGAGGCCGTAGGGACTAAATACGTTCAGGCCATAACCACGATAACCATAACCATGATGACCATAGCCCCCGCCATATCTAATGGGATACCCACCACGAGAAATGTAGCTTCCAGCATAATGACCTCTATCGTAGGTTGCTGCTGAACGACCTGTATAGCGTATGTTGTTGTAACCGCCAATATTTCTATTTACATAGCCTTGTCTTGTATCATTATTGGCAACTGAAGCGCTTCTGTTTTCGAAGCGTCCAGAGTTGTTACCATTATTGTAGCTTACCGGTGGCCTAGAAATGCTTCCTGAGTTATTACCTGAGGGAGTGTAGTGTGTGCCACCGCCAACTGAGCCTCCATGAAAGCCGCCGCCAGAAACGCCTCCATGACGTTGGGCTGAGGCTATTGTGACAAATAATCCAACTGCAACAACTGTGGCAGTAACTGAATTTCTTATTTTAATCTTTTTCATAACCTTTGTTTTAATCAATTCTTTCTAATACAAATTTCATGTAAAGTTTTAAGTAGAAAATGTTAACACACTATCATTAGGAGAGATAATCGGCAAACACGTAAAATTATCCGCCAATGGAATCAGTCAGACAGGAGAGAGGGGAGGGGATTAATCGTCGAATCGAATCTTCGTTTTAGGCACCATCTTCAACTTCGTCAGTAATATTTGTTTCAACTGAGTCTTTACAATATGTCCCATTGTTTTAGCACGCAGGAACTTATTTTGTTTAAAATGTTCTGACAGGTCAGAAGCCAACTTGCCTATTTTCTCAGGGGAGGAAATATTATCGTGGCACATAATGTCTAACAATTCCTTCATTCTATACAAGGCAGATGCTAACCTGAATACCACTTTTGTACGTTCTTCTGCTTGGTATTGTGTGATGGATTCTTTGTTAAGGACTTTGCCCACTTGTTCTACAAAGGGATAATTATCTTTAAAGAACTGGGGTAGATATAAATTCTTTCTTCCTTCATAACTCTGCTGGTCAAAGTCGATTGCCCTGATAACGTAGTCGATATTCTCTATGTCGGGTGTAATGTCTACCACAAAATTGTAACTGCGCATATCCCCCAACAACCGCATAAAACAGCGTTCATTAAACTTCACAAACTCCTTTGCGAAACGAATCTGATTGGTTTCGGGGCGATTGAGGTAATGTTTAATAAACTCATCACCCGGAATACCCGGAATATGTTCTTCTATTAAGGTTTGATTATTAGTAAAATAAGTCATCCGGTTGGGTGAAAGTAAATGCTCCAATTCCAGACCATATACCCTGCTTGCATCTGCTTTCTTGATGTAATAATGATCGCAGTTATCATTAAACCTGTTCTTAATTCTTATTCGAAAAGGCTGACTGTTTCCAAATGCGCAAAAGTCTATTCTGGCAACATCCAGCTGGTTAACAAAGCTAAAATCACCTTCCGTTTTAAGGATGGCATACACTTTTATTAAAGCTTCGCTCAGGTACTGCCATTCACGCATATCATACGAAACGGTTTCCCAGTAGGCATCCTTGCCAGTCTTATCTTTCAATGGAATCGAATAAGTAAAGCGTTGTAAGTCTTCGTAATGAATTGGTAGATACACTTCACGCCCATACTTCACCAGATACTTTCTCAAATCAGTATTAATAGGATAGATGGGTTTCTTCCTACTCGGCTTGTTTACCTCAATGTCATTTTGATTGAAATCTAGCATACTCTTTTTTTAGAAAGTAATAGGTATTGAGTAATAAGTTTTAAGTTGAAAAAGGTTCTGAACTTAATACCTATTACTTATTACGTACAACTTTTTATTCCAACAACAACGCATCATCATCATCATCTAAGTTCAGGTTTACTGCGTCGGCACCTGCAATTCCTTCAATGGAACCCTTTATGTGTACGGCACTCAGCAATACCCTTTCTAATGTTTTCTCTCGGGCTTTCCAAAGTTTCTCCATCGCATTGCGTTCATTCTGAATACTTTGTTTCATTAGCATAAACCCATCTCTTAGTGCTTTCCATTGTTCACTAAATTCATTTCCTACCAGATAGTCATATAGCAAAGCCATCTTATCTCCCTTGTTATCCTGACTCTTTCTTACCTCAAATATCTTTAGCAAAGCATTTCGCAGCAACAATGCCACACTCTTTACTTCACTGAAAGTGCAGATATATACGCCGTTCTTTTCGCCAAAACGTTCCATGTCTTTGGGCAAAGCCTGTGTAACAATTACGGCCATATCTGCCCCAGTATTACGCATATCATTCTTCAGCTTCTCTATCCAGTCGCCACCAAAGTCTTTGGTACGCTTACTTTCATAAATAATCTTACCAGCTTCCACCCCAAACTTATTCCGTACCACTTGCACACAGTCTGCGCCACGTACGCCTTTGCCAACTTCTTCGATAGAATCGAATGGGAAAGTAGTTTGCAACAGCTCTTCCAATAGCAGTTCCTGCACTTCTCCTTGCAACTGTGTACTGCCTTGTTCCGATTTGCGCCTCATCTCTTCAGCTAGTTTTTTCTGATCTTCCAGTTGCTTTTCCAGTTCCTTCAGCTTCATCTGATAGTCGCTTTCCTTGGCAGCACCTCTTTGTTCTTCTATCTTTCTGATGTCTTCGGTAAGTTTCTCGCGTTCCTTCTGCAATTGCAGTTGCACAGTTAGTTCCAATTCCTGTTCGCGGGTTTTCAGGGCTTGTTCCAGCTGCAGAAACTCCAGTTCTTTCTTTCTGGCTTCCTTTAGTTTTTCCTCGGTATCACTTGCTGATTGTTGCAATAGTTTTAGCTTGTTTTCATAATCAGAGGCAATTGTTTTGGTAATAGATTCTTGCAATTCAGCCTGCAACTTCTGCTTTTCTTTCTGTAATAACCGCGCAGTTTCTTCTTCTTTCAGCTGTAATTGTTGCTGAAACCCTGCTTCTTTACTCTTAAATTCCTCATCTTTTTTCTTCTGCCAGTCAAGCATTTTACTACGAAGTTCTTTCTCTATTTCATCCCGCATGGTATCTCCTGGTTCAAACTGAGTATTGCAATTGGGACAAGTAATAATAAATGATGCCATATTAATCGATAATTATTTTTCAAAACTATAGTAATTAGCCGTTTGCGGAGATGTTTTTCTCTACACAAATTAGTTTATGTTCTCAATTGCAGCGCATCACCGGGCAATCGCAGAGTCTATTTGGTGAATCGCAGAGTCTATTTAGGTAATCGCAGAGTCTATTTAGGCAATCGCAGAACCTAATTGGTGAATCGCAGAGCATCTTTTGATTTCATTATCACACTAGATTAAGATTGCAAACAACCATTTGAGATTTCAAATTCTTCATTCGTAATTACAAATCAGCCATTTTTGATATTTCAAATTACTCATTTGTAATTATAAATTTCCCTCGTGTGGGTGTAAAGCTCTCTCTTATTAGTGATTTACTGCCTAAAGTCTTACCCTTAGAGTGCTCGAAGTACTTCAAATTTCAATCATTCTTGCCTCTTTACCGATAATAGCAGCGTACCTCACTAGAATATTTTTGCTATACAAGTCCTGCTTTTAATCTTTGCCCACTAAACAGAGTCGTATTGCCCTAACAACCATTTTATAGTTGCTTTAAATTATGATAAAAACAATTCTACCCCTTCTTGCCTTCTTTGTCCTCACTACCAATGCGGCTTACTCCCAAAAGATAGATTCTATGATGGAAGTATATGCTAGAGTCTTTCCTAAAGAAAAAGCACACCTTCATTTCGATAAAAGCGTGTACAGAAAAGGAGAAACAATCTGGTATAAAGTCTATCTTATGTCGGATAATATGCCATCCTACCAAAGCAGAAACTTCTTTGCAGATTGGTATGACGATAATGGCAAACTGTTGGCTCACACCGTGTCACCCATTTATCAGGCAAGTACCCGAGGGCAGTTGGAAGTGCCGGCAGACTATCAGGGAAAACAGGTGCACCTGAAAGCATATACCAAATGGATGCTCAACTTCGATTCATCTTTTGTATTCGCAAAAGATATTAGTATAGAACAAAATCAGCCTTCCGCTTCAAAGAATAAAACCCTTACAAAGCCCACCTGTTCCCTACATTTCTTTCCTGAAGGTGGAGACTGTTTGGAAGGTGTGGAAAGTAGAATTGCGTTTATGATTACCAACCAAAATGGAAAACCGGTAAACGCAGTGGGTGCTATTTTAAACTCAAAAGGCGAATTTATAGACTCTTTTGCTACCATGCACGATGGTATGGGCTTACTTTCTGTAACGCCTGACAGTACTAACCTACTTTCAGCAATCTGGACAGATGCTTACGGAAACAGGTACAACACGCCACTTCCATTGCCCAAAAAGTCGGGCATTGCTTTGGAAGTTCAGCAAGCAAAAAACAAGGCTTTGTTTGTGTTGCACTACAGCAAGTCGCCCACTAGTAAACCAGAAGGACATGTGTTGGCACACATCAATCAACACTTGGTATATATGTCTAAAGTGTTGTTCAGAAGTAATTATGTGAGTGGGCAGATACCCACCGAAGACCTGCCCACTGGGATTTTGCAGGTAACC
>CANGFK010000278.1 GCA_947452925.1 Chitinophagaceae bacterium
CAGGTAACAATCTTGGTGAATAAAGCACCTCCTTTTGAATAGAAATGACGATCGAAAGGCCAGTTTTCTATTTTTCCTCCGGGAACATACCGGCTTCCAATTGCCACATCTGCACCGCCTTCATAGCAGGCTTTGTATAAGTTTTCTAAGTCTTTTGGATTGTGAGAGAAGTCTGCATCCATCTCAAAGATGTAATCATATCCGTTATCCAATCCCCATTTAAAGCCGTGTATATATGCTGTACCTAACCCTAACTTTCCAGTTCGCTCTTCAATAAACAATTGATTGGGATATTTTGCCATCAAGTCTTTTACAATCGTAGCAGTACCATCTGGAGAACCATCATCAATAATGAGTACATTATAGCCTGCATTTAGATTAAATACGGCAGCTATAATCTGAGAAATATTCTCTTTCTCATTATAAGTAGGTATTATTACTATTTTCTTCAATTGTAAAAAAGTATTTCTCTAATAAATGGCAAGTAACGACCCTAAGACAATCATTCCCTGTAATACGTTGCAAAAATGCAGTTATGGATTACTTTTTCAGTAAAGTCCTGTTAAGTATTTCTGTTAATTTTTGCTTTGTATTCAATGCAAAGTCCCCTTTCATCATCCAATCGTAGTATTGTGGTTCTTCTTTCAGCACTTGGGCTACTGTTTTTCCTTTGTGTTTTCCGAAGTTAAATATCTCCACACCTTTTGCATCTTTCACAAAACGTCTGGCAAAATCCACAATATCATCTTCTCCAGTAAACTTTACGATACTTTCTAGTGTGTCTCCAATGGTTGGATAGCGTTCTACCTGTGCTTCCAATATCTCCCAAGTGGCTGTAGCATCTGCTTCGGCACCGTGAGCACCTTCGAGGTTTTTATTACAATAAAATTTGTACGCTGCACTCAAAGTCCTTTGCTCCATCAGGTGAAAAACCTTTTGAACATCTACCAATTTCTTTCCTTCAACAGAAAAATCTATTCCTGCTCTAGAGAATTCTTCTATTAATAAAGGCAAATCGAAGCGATTGCTATTATAACCACCGAGGTCGCATTGATCTATGAATTGTTTTATTTCATTGGCTACTTGTTTGAAAGTAGGTGCATCTTTTACCATTTCATCGGTAATGCCATGAACATCACTAGAGGCCTGTGGAATGGGGATAGTTGGGTTTATTAGCTTACGTTTAACCAGTTTAGTTCCGTCTACTGCAACTTTCACAATAGCAATTTCCAATATCCTGTCATTGGTAATGTTGATGCCTGTAGTCTCCAAGTCGATGAAAGCGATAGGGCGGGATAATTTTAATTTCATTATTTGATTTAAAAGAGGTCAAAAAAGTTTGAGCTGCAAAAATAGGCGTATCCTATAGACTAACTAACGAGCTTAGCTTAAAATGTATATAAAATCTTGATAAAGACATTTTCAGTATCAAAAATTTCATTTTTTAACCTGTAAATACTTCTTTTCAGCTGTTTGGTGGATAGCACCCTACAACCTAGCGATGTTTGGTAGCAATCGACCTCGGAATGGTAGCAACCGAGCGAAGAAACCACCCCGGCCTATCGGCCACCCCTCCAAAAGAGGGGAATTGGTGATCGAATGGTGCGTGAGGGAATGGAGTGGAAATCCTTTTTGCTGCCCTGAGCAAAAAGATTGGAACGGAAAGCCCGACCCGTTCTTACGGGACACGCCATAATTAGTTAACAGTGAACAGTGATTAGTGATTAGTGGTTAATGGTTAATAAAAAAGGTCTTTCTTTTATCCTACATGTTTAACTAAACACTTATCACTAACCACTAATCACTATTCTTCAACCACATTTTATTTTTTGTCGTTCATACTTATATCTTTACCGGATGAGCAAGATAAAAACAGCTTTCTTCTGTAGCAACTGTGGCTATGAAAGCGTGAAATGGGTAGGCAAATGTCCAGCTTGTAACGAATGGAACACCTTTGTAGAAGAGGTTCTGGACAAAGGAACCAAGGAGCAAACCTGGAGCGGAGTGGGCGCCAGAAAAGCAAACAAAGCCATTGCCCTAGAGGATGTGACGGCATTGGAAGAAGTGCGGATAGTGACCAAAGACGCAGAATTGAACCGAGTTTTGGGCGGAGGAATCGTACCTGGAAGTATTGTATTGGTGGGGGGCGAACCGGGCATTGGAAAGAGTACTTTGTTTCTGCAACATGGACTGATGATGAGCGAAATAAAAGTGCTTTACATTAGTGGAGAGGAAAGTGAACAACAGATAAAGATGCGCGCCGACAGATTAAAGATGGAGAATAAAAACTTCTATCTGTTGACTGAAACATCGGTGCAAGCCATTTTTGAAGAGATAAAAAAACTACAACCCCAACTGGTCATAGTGGATTCTATACAGACGATACAATCGAATATAATAGACTCATCGGCAGGGAGTATTAGTCAGATAAGGGAATGTGCTGCCGAGTTTCAAAGGTTTGCAAAGGAAACCAATACGCCTGTTTTCCTGATTGGACACATCACCAAAGATGGCAACATTGCTGGTCCCAAAATACTGGAACACATGGTGGATACAGTATTGCAGTTTGAAGGCGACCGTCATTATGCCTATAGAATACTGAGAACATTGAAGAATAGGTTTGGAAGCACTTCTGAACTAGGGATTTATGAAATGACGGGCGAAGGGATGCGGGTAGTATCTAATCCGTCAGAAATATTGATTACCCAACGGGAAGAACAACTAAGCGGGAGTGCCATAGCCGCCTCCTTGGAAGGGATGCGCCCACTATTGATTGAAGTACAGGCATTGGTAACCCAGAGTGTTTATGGCACACCTCAACGGACAGTGAGCGGATTCGATTTAAGGCGTTTGCAACTGCTGTTGGCAGTACTGGAAAAGAGAGGTGGTTTTTTGTTTGGGACGAAAGATGTATTTGTAAACATAGCTGGAGGATTGAAAGTAGAAGACCCTTCCATAGACCTTGCCATCATCTGTGCCTTATTGAGTAGTTACGAAGATGTTCCTTTACCACCGCACGTTTGCTTTGCCGGAGAAGTGGGATTGAATGGCGAGATACGCGCTGTAAACCGGATAGAACAACGCATTGCAGAGGCAGAGAAACTAGGTTTTGAGAAGATAATTGTAAGCAAATACAACAAGAAAAGCTTTGATCCAAAATCTTTTAAGATACAAATATTAGCAGCGGGACAAGTGCATGAAGTATATCAGCTATTGTTTTAAGAATAAAATACCTATCTTTAGAAAAAATATATTATGCCTGAAGTATTAATTAGGTACAAGCATAAAAAAAGCTTGGCAGTATTGGAAGACTTATCAAAGCATCTTGATTTTAAAGTTATAAAGTTAGAAAAGAACGAAGATGGTTCTTTATATAAGCCAAGCAAACTACTAAAAAAGATTGAAGCAGGATTAAAAGATGTGCAATTAATCAGGGAAGGGAAACAAAAACCAATGACCCTCGAAGAATTAATTGATGGACTATAATATCATTGTATCCAAGAATTTTGCTTCTGAAATAAAGGATTACTTAAAAAAATTCTCTTCTTTAACAGAGGAAATGAAATTTTTAAAAGAATCGTTAATGAGTAACCCAAAACAAGGCATCTCCTTAGGTTCTGGATTATATAAAATTAGACTAGCCAATAAAAGCAAAGGCACAGGCAAAAGTGGGGGTTTCAGAGTGGTTACATATTTACTCCAAATAACCGAAACTGGAACTAATATTTACCTTGTTACTATCTACGATAAATCAGAAGAAGAAAGCATTGATAAAAGAGACTTATTGAAGTTGATTAAAACTTTAATAACCTAACGATGCCTTTAATAATCCCTACCCTTAAATCATTAGCTAGCCATTTCCTTCACCTCATCTATCCCCATAACTGCGAGGGCTGTGGTACAGATACCTTGAATGCAGACAGCTTTCTTTGTGCCAAATGCCTGCACCAATTACCAGAGACTGGTTTTATTACTGCGGACAAAAATCCATTGGAAAAGAAGTTTTATGGACGGATAAGGGTAGAACATGCAGGAGCAGGTTTTTACTTTGCTAAGAAGGGGGTATTGCAGCACCTCATCAATGAACTGAAGTATAGAAACAACCGAGAGATGGGGCATTATCTTGGGAAATTATTGGGCTACCAGCTACTTGCCACCAACAGATTCAATGAGACAGATGCTTTGGTTCCTCTCCCATTACACCCAACCAGGGAAGCAAAAAGAGGATACAATCAATCGCAAATGATCTGTGAAGGCATTGTCAGTGTCTGGAAGAAACCCATTATCAACGATGCCATCAGCAGGATTATTTATACCGAAACACAGACTAATAAGAATGTAAGTAACCGATGGGACAATGTGGAACAAGCTTTTGCGGTGACAGATGACAGCAAAATAAAAGGCAAACACATCATTCTAATTGATGATGTCATTACAACAGGTGCATCCATAGAAGCTTGTGGCACGGCACTGTTGAAAGTTGCTGGTTTGAAACTGTCTGTTTTGAGTGTTGGCTATACGATTTAAGCTATTCCTTTTAATTACTTAAACGAAGACCAGATGCTAGAGTGGCAACTAAAGTCACGTATACTAGCTGAGTTTTAAAGCCTTTCTTGTTTCAGATTCCCACTCACTAAAAATCATTTTTCTATCCCCGTGAATAAGCTTTTCTGTGTTATTGTAAACTTTCTTCACCCAATCAAGCTTCATCTCTTCTTGCTTTTTTAAAAATGAAAGAAACGATTTCAATTCTTCATCTCCTGCCCCCAATTCTGCATACGCCGCAGAATAAGACACTGCTTCAAAAAAACGGATGGTATTTTTTTTGTCCTTCTTGTAATAATGAAGTTGTTTAAACTTTTAATTTTCTAGTAAATAAAGTGATTAAAGCCATCCATTGCAATGCCCACCATGTTTCTATTTTCTTTTCATATCGTATAAGTAAAGCTTTAAAAGAATCAATCCAAGCATTTGCATGTTCAATAACATTCC
>CANGFK010000279.1 GCA_947452925.1 Chitinophagaceae bacterium
GAAAGAAAGTTTATCTTCATTACAGGATATTCTTTTGCTTTCAGTGTCTTTCGCAAATCAAGTGTCATCATTGGATTGTGACAATCGAAGCCAAAGATGTCTAAACTTATCTTGCCACTCATTGCTACAGAAGCATCCTTATTTACAAAACAAACAAGCGTATCTATTGGCGCATTATCAGCAACCAAGCAACTAAAAGTATTGATGTTGGTACTGCCATTTACTTTTAAAGTTCCGCCTTTTAGTATTAGCCATTTTATTTTCTGGTTGGCATTGCCGCTACTCCAAGCAATGACAATCATTCCAAACATGAGCACAATCAGGCAGTATGTAATACCTTTTAAAGACATAAATCGGTCTAAAAATATACTAATCTGTTTATTAAATTCTCTCTTGAAGGATAAAAAACTTAAAACCATCAATAAGAAACCTCTTATCTAGTTAAATACTCAGAGGCTGTTCATCAGCAATCGTCTGTCTCGGCATAATAAAACAGCCAGAACGATAGAAATCATTCTGGCTGCCAACACACATGAAAAAAGACCCAACTTAAAAACCAACAACGGCTTCTACAACATATCCATTAAACTTACCTGTTGAGCGATAATCTGCAGAAGGGAAGCTATTGTAAACCTGATTTACATATTCTGCTTTTAATAACACATTTTTAGTTAAAAACCAGCCACCAGCTAATGCTACTCTATTCACCTGAACATCTCCTGTGTAAGTGATAGCACCTGCACCTGTGCCAGCTTTGCTGTTAGCCAACTGAGCAGAAACAGTGTTGTAACGTGCACCCAAGAATAAGTTTTCTTTAGCACCAAAACGATATACAGCATCTACAGCATATTGCTTTGCACTTCTGGTAGCTGTTTCAGCTGCAGTACGACCAGAAGCAGTTTCTGCTGTACCAAATAATTCAAAACCACCAGCCTTTAAGAAAGCATTGAACATTAAAGCACTGATTTTTTTGCTGAATCCAGGATTAAAACGACCAGAAAATGCCAGACCTGTTCCTGCACCTGTTGCACTACTAGGATTAGCAGAATTTAGTTCCATTACATATTGATAGTTAGAACCTGTTCTGTCTCCACCGAAAAGTGTATTGCCACCACAGCTTTGGTTTCCATAATAAGAAGCACTCAGACGTAAACGTACGTTTTCGGCTATATTCCTATCAAAACCCGCTTTTAATAAAATAGAAGGAGATTTGTGAAGGTCACCATCAGGATTGCTTGCTGCATAAAGAGAGTCGATATTTCCCTTAATCATACCATTGGTAAGGCCAAACATTCCGAATAAACCATTTTTCTTGAAATAAACTTCACCACCAATTTCAGTTGCGAACTCATCCATTACATTTCCTTCCATAAAAGGATTGTATAGGGCTTGTCCTCCATCAGATCTGCGATAATGTTGATCACCATAGTCAACTTCAAAGTGACCTATCTTGATAGTTGTAAACTTCATCAAATCACCCCAGAATTGTCCTTTGAAAGGAAGCTTATCAAACTGAATGTATCCACCTTTTACCCAAGTTTCATTGTGGTGTTTTGAAGATAGATAAGAAGTCACATTCAAGCGGATACCATCTGCCAACTGAACATCCATAAATAAATTGGCTTGTGCTGTCTGGAAGCCAGCTGTTATCACTTTCAGCTTGTTACCTGCTGTAGACACCCCACCAGCAAATGAACCTACATCACTTTTTAGTGCGCCAGAGTTTTCATCCTTTAAATTTTGAAATTGTTGGGTAAATCCTGCGCCCCATCTTACTTTTAATCCGTCAAACTTTACAGAGTCTGCTTTTGAGTCTTCAAAAACATTAATACCTGTTTGGTCATAAGCCCTAAGGCTACCAATTTTTGGTTGTTGTTGTGCCATCATTGTCATTGGCACGATACCTAGCACGATTAACATACAAATCCTGCTTACATTGTTCATTGTCTTTTTCATATACTTTATTTTTGTTGTTAAAAAATTAGAATCACTTTCTTAGAGTTACATCAAATTTGAGCACTATATCGTTTCCGGTTTTGATAGTACCCATCATAAAAGAAGGTGGTTCCATACTAAACTCTTTCATACTAATATTTTTCTTTCCGCTAACGCTAATACTCTTATCGGCATTAACCTTATATGTTGCGGCAATTTCTGCATCACGGGTGGCACCTGCAATTGTCAGTTTGCCGACACATTTAATGGTATTATTACCAGCTATTGTAGCAGACGTGAGCTTGTAGGAGATAATTGGTGCCTTGTCCACTTTCAGGGCTTTATAGGCATTTTTATCCATGCCAGAATGTTCGCTTTTCAATGCTTCAGCTGGGACATTTACTGTTAATGAGGTGAGTGCTGTTATATCTCCACCTGCATTTAGGTTAAACACTGCCACACAGTCTCCTTTTGCTGCTTTCATATCCCAATCATGCAGCGTAGAGGTACCGCTTACCAATAAATTCAAATCATCTTTTGTGCTGTATTTCACTTGTGCGTTGGTGAAAGAAGCAATCACTAACAATAACATCGTCATCATTATGATGCTCATTCTTTCTTTAAAATTCTTACTCTTTTTCATGTTTTTTTATTTAAAATGTCATCAATTTGTTGTTGTATAATCTCGAAATCGGGTGCAAAATAGTCCGGTATTTTTGGGGCAGAAGTGACAAACGTCAACTTTTAATATGATTATTGACCATAATGTGTTTAACACTTGATTTTACATATAAATCCATACATTAAACAATACCATTTGACCTCAGAAATCGGTAATTTATTTTTCTTTTTATCCCTTATTTGTGGCTGATACCAGAAATTTAATGCAATTGAGACGGGTTTTGCTAGTAAGAATTGGTGCATGTAATTATTTCTTACAAATATGGCTTCGGACTTATTGCAGACTGTTACAGAATTGTTTTTATAAGTTATATAATTCCTAGTTTTTGATTAATTATACACATATAGTATATACATCAAACAAAAAGGCAGGTACTTCTTATCGAAATACCTGCCTTTTATTATCAATTCAATCCTCTTTTACTACAACAGAGTAGCGTCTGTAGTGATTGTTGTGTTATACAATTTGCTGATAGGGCAATTTGCTTCTGCATCCTTTACGCTTGCTTCAAAAGTAGCAGCATCAATACCAGGTACCGTTGCTTTTACAGTTAAATGAGATAAAGTGATAGCGCCATTGTCCAAAGTAATTTCACATTTGGTTTCAATGCTTGTCGGCGTAAACCCTGCCGCTCCTAATACAAAGCTAAGCTTCATAGTAAAGCATCCTGCGTGAGCTGCTGCAACCAATTCTTCTGGATTTGTACCTACACCTTCTGCAAAACGTGAGTTAAATGAGTACTGCGTTTGATTTAAAGTGGTACTTTGAGTAGTTAAATGACCACTTCCTTCTTTACCAGAGCCATTCCATACTGCTGTTGCGTTACGTATCATGTCTTTTATTTTTTAGTTAATTAATTGACTGCAAAGTAAGTATTCTTTCTGCGGCTATCTTTGACAAATCATCAAAAAAGGTTTGTGAATTTAGAAACATTAACAATCGAGCTTGTAAATGGCATCAAAGCAACCACCTGGCAAGAGTTCATTGCGGTATTTTTTGGCATCATCAGCGTATTATATTCCCGAAAAGAGAATATCCTTGTCTATCCCACCGGCATCATCAGTACCATCTTCTATACCTGGTTCTGTTTTTTCTGGTGGAACCTATATGCCGAAGGAAGTCTTAACTTTTATTATACCATCATGAGCATTTATGGCTGGTATGCCTGGGCTAAACAAAAGGACGGCAACATTTTGCCCATGACTTACAACACTAAAAAGGATTGGATCACCTGTTCTGTCTTTTTTGTGGTTTCATGGGCGGTTTTGTATGTTGTATTGACAAAATGCACCAAAAGTACTGTGCCTTTTGGCGATTCGTTTGCCTCCGCAACTGCCTATACGGGCATGTGGCAGATGGCTCGCAAAAAAGTAGAGAACTGGTTGTGGTGGTTGCTTACAAATGTGGTTTCCATACCTTTATATTTTTATAAAGGTGCTGTCTTCACCAGCTTTCAATACGTTGTTTTCACAGTATTGGCAGTGATGGGATGGGTTGAATGGAAAAAGAAACTGGCAGCCATAGATCATCCGCCGGCATCCATCAAACACAATCTAGTTACTAGGGACTAATCATTATTATGAACAAACAACTCAAAAAAATCGTCGTCATTGGTCCTGAATCTACTGGAAAAAGTACGCTTACACAGTTATTGGCGCAACATTATAAGACAGAATGGTGCGCAGAATATGCCCGCGAATACCTTACCACCCACGGCACAGAATATACTTTTGAGGATTTACTGACCATAGCAAAGGGGCAAGTGGAGCTAGAAGATAGTTATCAGTTGTTAGTGGTTAGTGATAAGAAAAAGACAAATAATTCACCGCTAATCACTAACAACTCACCACTAACAACTAACAATTCCCCCCTTCTTTTCATCGACACGGATATGTATGTGATGAAAGTTTGGTGCGAGTATGTTTTTGGCAAATGTCATCCCTATATATACGAGCAGATTGCGCATAGGAAGTACGACCTATATCTTTTGTGCAATATCGACTTGCCTTGGGTGCGTGATGAGTTGCGGGAATATCCCGATGAGGGTCCGCGTAGAGAATTGTATGCCATTTATAAGGAAATCTTGCAGAATCAGCCCGTTCCTTGGGTAGATATCAGTGGTAATTATGACGAACGTTTAGAAAAAGCGATAAATGCGGTAGATGCTTTGTTATAACTTAGGAATTGCCACAAAGACACTAAGAAAGAAATAAGAAGCACTAAGAAGCTGTTTGAGTTAATTGTTAAGAATTACTTATGAGTGTTTATTTAATTGGAACAAGGCAAATTTTGCAGCCATAGTCCAACGCCTAAGGCGAAAAATTTAACGCAGTTACAGTTAATATTAAACCGCATAAGGAATATCAAATAA
>CANGFK010000280.1 GCA_947452925.1 Chitinophagaceae bacterium
ATGATGATTCAGAGATTGTATGGCACATAAAACCTAGAAAAAGTGAAAGCAAAGTCTTTACGTTTTCAGAACATAATGATGAAGCACCCTTTCACACCGACTCGCAGTACAGACAGGAGCCAGAAAACTACCAAGCACTCTATGCAATAAAAAAAGCAGACTGTGGCGGTGGCCTCTCCTCAATAATCACGCTGAAAAGTATCCTGAAAGTACTGGACGCTCACCCAAATGGCAAAGAATTACGGAGGATTTTTACTGAAGTCGACCTCCCTTTTGCAGTGCCTACTGTTTTTAAAAAGGAACCCGACAATGATAAAGAAGTAATCTACGGAAAAGTATTGGGAGATAATAAAATAAGGTATCGTTATGATACGCTGATGAAGGGATTGGAGTACTCTCCGGGCGCTCTCACAGATGAACAAATTGAAATGATAACTTATTTCGAAAAACTGGTGAATGAAGACCATGAATCGGAAAGTTATATGTTGGAAAACGGCGATATACTGGTACTAAACAACAGAAGAGTGATGCATAAACGTTCCGCATTCTCGGATTGGAACAGACACTTGTTGCGGATACGATTTAACCCAATCCAAGAATAAAAAACAACAGCTATTTCATTATTTTATAGCAGTAGGGGCAGAAGATTTTCTGCCCCTACTGCGTTTATGTCAACCATTGTCTATTATCGACGAATAAAATAGATATTTGCAATGAAATAACCCGCTGCAGATGATTCCCGCCACTAAAAACTCATTGAATACAGGCACTGGTGAGTGGATAAACTACATAAACATAGGTCTGATGCTTATAAGTTTGGTAGCTGCCTATGTTTTACCATTCGAATTGTTCCTTTTTTCATACGCCGTACTTGGCCCGCTGCATTATCTGACAGAAATATCCTGGCTGGACAAAAAGAATTATTTTGTTAAGTCAAAAGACGATATGATCGTCTTGCTTGTCTTGGTTTTACTGCTGACGGTAGCCAAATTCGACAACACCTCCTTACCCAACAAATTCTTTGCAAACATTGTGTTCTCCGGGTTTGTATATGCACTGATTCTTTTATTTATTCAAAACAAAAAGACCAAGCTTTTGCTTGCAGCAGGTGCATTTGCGGTATCTGTGGTGTTCAACTTCAATGCATTCCACAGCTATTCGTTTCTCATTTTCGCGGTTTGGACGCCGACCATCGTACACGTATTTTTGTTTACAGGGTCTTTCATATTGTTTGGCGCGTTGAAAAGCCGCAGCTTGTCGGGCATTATTTCACTGTTCATCTTCATTGCCTGTGCCACCACTTTCTTCCTTTTCATGCCCAATAACTTCGGATTGCCCATCACCAATTATGGCCGACAGTCCTACCAGTTGTTTGGCTACGTAAATACGTCCATCTACAATCTCTTTGGCTTTGGCAACCTAAAAAAGACTGACCTCGACTTTTATACCGCTCCAAAAGCAGTAGCTGTCATGCGTTTTATTGCGTTTGCTTATACTTATCATTATTTAAACTGGTTTTCGAAAACGTCGATTATAAAATGGAATGAAGTATCGAAGAAAAGAATGACTGCAATTATTGTTTTGTGGGTACTATCGGTATTACTGTATGCCATCAGCTACAGAACGGGATTTTATGCGCTGTTTTTGTTAAGTATGTTGCACGTTTTTCTGGAGTTTCCACTCAATCACTATACTTTTATTGGAATCGGCAAGGAAATGAAGACAATAGTAACTGCGAGAAAAGAATAGGAAAAATTAATTGAGACAATTATCTTTACTAAATAAATTAAATTAAAAACGCACACTATGAATGATTTTGATAGCGCATTTGACGAGAACAAATTGCCTTCAGGCATAAATGTTTTGACAATTTTGACCTTTATTGGCAGTGGATTGGGTGTATTATCTGGCTTTTGGAGCTACTTTAAAAGTGCAGACAACCTCGCCAACATGGAAGCGATGGTGAACAAACCAGAGTTTGAAAAATTTCCAGAATTTGTTAAGAAGATGTACAGCCCTGAGGCCTTGGACCTTGTAAGAAAAGTAGATGCCAACAAACTACCGATAGCTGTCATCACTATTTTAAGTAGTTTTCTATGCGTTTATGGTGCTATAGAAATGAGGAAACTAAAAATGAGTGGATTTTATACCTATATAGTAGGGTCTGTGGTTCCATACATCGGCTATGCACTATTTGTGGGCATCGCCTTCATCACTTCGGGCTGGACTGCCTACATAGGCATAGCCATCACCGTGTTATTCATTATATTATACGGCAGTCAGTCTAAGTTCCTTGTAAAGAAATAAAAGGGAATCTTTCGGGGCGAGAATTACCACTTGTCTACTTCTTCTGTATCTAAAGAAGAAGTAATTGAAGAAGGTTTTTCGTCCTCTACCACTTCCTCTGCTGGAGCAGTAGCAACGACAACTGGTTCTGCAGGAGCCTGAGGCGCATATCCTTCGCCATTTTCGTCATATTCATTGTCATATTGCTCGAAGTTGTAGTCTGGCAGCAATTCGGTCTTGATATAGTCAATTGCTTCAACAACACCCTTAGCAAACTTATTAATATCTTCCTGATAGATATAGATACTGCTTCTGTCATAGCCCCTGTCGTCGAAACGTTTGCGACTCTCGGTGATAATGAGAGAGTAACTATTGTTTCTCGTTTCCTTGATATCGAAAAAGTAGGTTCTTTTCTTGCCAGCTCTTACTTTTTTTTCATAAACTGGCGCAAATTTCTTCTCGTTGTTGTCGTATCCCACAGATAATTATTTTTAATAAAACGAATGAATGACTTCACAAATATAGTGTCTACGTTTAAATAGAAAAATCAATCGACAGAGAATTATTTGATTAATTAAATGCAAAAGGTGAAAAACAATCTATGTTTTTCACCTTTTTTGGGAGGAAATATCACCTTCCGTTAAAGAAGTTGCCAATGACAGCAACATTATTGAGACCTAAAAGTAAATAAAAATTAGAAATACTAGTATGTCTTTTTGTTATTTTTTGTTAAATATGTAACTTGTCTTTCTTTTCTAATAGCGCCTCAACAGTTTCTTCATACATCTCGTCGGGAACGCAACAATCAACCGGACAAACTGCTGCACATTGAGGTTCTTCATGAAAACCTTGGCACTCTGTACACTTATTTGGTGTGATGTAGTAAGTATCTACACTCACAGGCGCAAACTTATCCGCCGCATCAACAACGGTTCCGTCCAAAAGAACAAAAGATCCTTTTACGGACGTTCCATCAAGGATTGCCCACTCTACTCCGCCCTCATAAATCGCATTATTTGGACATTCTGGCTCACAAGCGCCACAATTGATACATTCATCTGTTATTTTAATAGCCATATCTGTACTTTTGAATTTATTTGGCGGTAAAAATAAATGACTTAATTGATTTTAAAAAAATGAATTTACAAGAAAGGTTAAAAATTGCGGAAAAACTAGGTACTTATTTATTAAGTGAGGATGAAGAATGGAACAATATTAAGGAAAGAGCCGAGCGAGAGAATGCCTGGTTTACCAAGATATTCATTGATACAGCCATTGCAAACATTGCCTACAACTTTTTAGAAAAGAATTTATTGAATGAGTGGGCAAACTGTTATGAGGTAAAAGACAATCCCCATTCTAAGAAGAATATTGGCGTAGTGATGGCTGGGAACATACCACTAGTAGGCTTCCACGATTTTTTGTGCGTATTCATCAGTGGATATAGGCAAACAATAAAGGCATCTTCCAAAGATTCTATTCTGATTAAACACATAGTAGCTAAATTGACTGAATGGGATGAGCGGATAAAAGAATATGTGGCATTTGAGGAAAATCTGAAGGCTTGCGATGCCTACATAGCAACGGGCAGCAATAATAGTAGCAGATACTTTGATTTTTATTTTGGGAAATACCCCAATATCATCAGAAAGAACAGAACATCTGTTGCATTGCTAGATGGAACCGAGAGTGATACAGACCTAGCCAACCTATCTGACGATATTCAGATGTATTTTGGTTTGGGATGCCGTAATGTAACCAAGCTTTACGTACCAACCGGATATGATTTTATTCCTTTATTAGAGGCATTAAAAAAATATGAATTCTACTTCGAGTTTCATAAATACAAACACAACTACGATTACCAGTTAGCGATATTAATGATGGGACGGAAGTTTTACATGACAAATAGCTCGATAATATTAACTGAAGACCAGGCAATTTTCTCTCCTGTTAGTCAGGTTAACCATGAGTTTTATGACAATAAAGTGGAAATTACAAAAAGTTTAGCTACAAATGAATCTATACAATGTATTGTTGGAAAAGATTATATTGATTTTGGAAATGCACAGAAGCCAAATCTAACAGATTATGCAGATGGGATTGATACAATGGAATTTTTGAAGAATTTGAGTTAGGGGAACTGATTTAACAAAAAAAAGGGTCCTCCTGTAGAAACAGGACGACCTCTAACGATTGCTTGCCATATGAAAAGAGTTAATTAATTACTACCCTGCAAGCTTGCTGAACCACGTAGTAATTACAATAAGTTTTTTGCTTATTTCTTTGTAGAATCTTTCTTAGTAGAATCAACAACTACTTTAGAAGAATCTTTCTTAGTAGAATCAACAGCAACTTTAGAAGAATCTACTTTTGTAGAATCAGCAGTAGCAGATGCATCAGCACCACTTTTGCAAGCAGCGAAAGAAGCAATTGCAAGAACGAATAATAATTTTTTCATTTTAAAAAGCTTTAAATTGTGAGTGAATTTGTAGTTAATACATCAACGTCTTAAAAGGTAACCCAACAATTACAAACTTTTTTAAAATATTTTTTTTACCCTGTTTTGGGTTACTTTTATTCACTCAACAGTATTAATAACAACAGTGAAAGCGGAAATAAACGAGCAAGCATTACTGAAAGGTTTAGCTAATAATGATAC
>CANGFK010000281.1 GCA_947452925.1 Chitinophagaceae bacterium
CAAAAACATTTTTGATGCCGACTTCCTGGCAGGAGGCATCATGCCTTTGGGAGAAACACCCAGTGGCAATACCGAAATGTGCCAGGTAAAAATATTTGGACAGTCCTACACTTTCATGAGTACAGCAAAAGAGCATCATCCATTTAATGATGCATTAGCATTGGCCATCAATTGCGATGACCAGGATGATATTGACAAATACTGGAATTATTTTACCAATGAGGGTAAAGAAGTGCAGTGTGGTTGGTGTATAGACAAGTATGGACTTCGCTGGCAAGTGATCCCCAAAAACTTAGGGGAACTAATGAGTAAACCCAACGCTTGGCAAGTGATGATGCGCCAGAAGAAAATTGTAATAGGAGAGTACTAATGTAGATCTCAAAGAGAAGAAGTTGTTAGTTATTGATGTTTAATGATTAATGCGAATCAAGGGTTGAAAGTACCGTTAGGTACTAAATATTGGTAGCAATCCAGAAAATGAGGGGTAAGCGTGCCGTAGACACGGCATATCTTTTTAAATGGCTAGATTAATTCATTAACTATTCAGATGATTAACCAATATGTCGTCCCCAAAGGGACTTTACCCTATCTAATCACTGAATTTTCTACCAATATTCCGTGCCTAATGGCACTTATATACACTGTTTTCAACTCTTGATTCGCATAATTAGTTAGTAGATAATGATTAATGCTAAAAAAGCCCTCCAGGTTTTTGCCTAGAGGGCTTAAGCTGTACAAGTTGTTATTACTATTCTACGGTATCAATATGCTCAATATAAGGCTCACCGGGCTGCGGTCGCCTTTGCTATTTTGATAATAAGACCTGAAATAGCAAGTTTTTCCAGCCTGTTCTGCGTTATATAAAAATTGATAAAAGGCGGTGCCAACAACAATGCCATTCCCAAAAACCAAGTCGGCATCAGCTATGTCGGCTACACCAACATAGGTTTCTAAAAACAATTTGTTTCCTTTTGGCATCGCCCTGCTGCTAGGCGTTTTTGAGTTGATGAACCTAAGTTTTATCAACAGGTGGCTCACTGCATCCTCCACCATGGTGGGGCGATAGTTGGCCACTACAATGGGGCTACCTGGCAAGCGCCTGAACAAACGCAATGCCGCCCTGTCGGCAGTGGTTAACAATGCGTCTGGGATTGCCCCATACACCAGTCTACTATCTTCTTTCAATATCCCCATCAATCGGTTTTTTTCTCTGGTAATGGTCGTGTTGTTCTTAAGAACATCACTAAACAATTGCCAGTTATCATCCCAAAGTATCCAGTCGCCGCCTATCAGTGTTTCCGAGTCATCACTTACTTTCAACCTGAGTTTGTTTGCAGGTAAGGAAATGTAGGCAACCGATGTGCCGAAAAAGGTATTGTTTTCGGTATCTTTTCTGTAAAAACGCGGTGTATTTATCATGATTTAAAATTTAATGATTAAAAAAACTGATTGTCAAATATTGGTTCAGGCATTTACCTCTTGTTTTCAGAACAATTCGCATTGCTTTTTTTGCTAAAAACAGAAGTCTTACGCCTTGCTCGTTCTATCTTACGCCGACCTCGTTCCATCTTACGAGGTACTCGTTCTATCTTACGAGGTACTCGTTCTCTCTTACGAGGTGCTCGTTCTCTCTTACGAGGTACTCGTTCTCTCTTACGAGGTGCTCGTTCTATCTTACGAGGTGCTCGTTCTATCTTACGAGGTGCTCGTTCTATCTTACGAGGTGCTCGTTCTATCTTACGAGGTACTCGTTCTATCTTACGAGTCACTCGTAAGACGAAACGAGCGAACCAAAAAGTGTTAACCGGCCCTAAGAAGCCCTTTGGAGGGATGAAAGACGGAAATTGTTGTTGTAAATAAGAAGCAGGAAGCGCAGGTGATGTTAAAAGACTTTTTCATAGCCATCGTTTAATTAGAGAACAAAGGTGGAGGCAGTTGCATCCTTCTGCGTTATACTATTGTAGTGATAATTTGTATAATTCACAGGTTTTTAGGGTTGAGGCAGGTAAGGATGTTGTCCAGCAACTGAAAAGAGTAAGAGAGCTGAAAATGAATAGGTGGGCTTAGCATTAAATAGAGTGAGTAGTTTGTATATTGGCTATGTGCGTACAGCATCTATTTAAATAGATGTGTATATACTTTATTTGAATAAACCCCTATATTCATTACCGAAACTGATGCTAGGATAGGGTTTGAGAGAACTTAATGAAATTAAACTTTTATATCAAACTTGCGTCAAAACGGTCTGTAGTAGTTATTGTATGACAACCCTTAAATTTTAAATATCAACAGACAATCACATTTTTTAAAAATGAAGAAAGTAAATTTTGAATTAGTCTTTTCAATTAGTGTTTTGAATAAATACGCCAATGTAACTTCAGTCAACTTTTTCAGAGGTTTTTGCTATAAAAGTCTATTCTTTTGTTTCACCATGCTTTGCGTAATTGCAGTTAATGCACAAAAGAATCAAGAACCTAATAGGTTGTCCCAAAGTAGCCGGCTCAATTATTTTATTGATAGCATGATGGAAAAGATGACCATACGGGAAAAGATTGGTCAAACGATGCTGATGCTTCCCAACCATTCCAAAGAACTGGAATTGGGAAATGGGTCACTTGAAGGCTTTTTTGAAAAGTATCCAGTAAGTGGATTCTTCATGGGATGGAAATTGTTTGAAGGAGTAGATAAGGCAGACTATTTATCACATATAAAAAAATCTACAATTACTTACCAACAGGCCAGCAAGGCTCCCTTGTTTTTTCAACAGGACTATGAAGTAGGGGTTACTTTACCTGGAATGACAACCTTTCAGACAGAGATGGCAGTAGGGGCAACCAATTCGAAACAATTGGCTTTTGATTATGGAAAGAGTGTCGCCAAAGAATCAAGAAGTGTTGGTGTAAATTGGGTTTTACACCCTTTGGCTGATTTAAATATGAATCCATTGAATCCCATCACTAACATAAGAAGCATTTCAGATAATCCAGATAAAGCAATCCGTTTGTTGAGCCAACAGATAAAGGGACTACAGTCTAATGGGGTAGCTGCAACAATCAAACATTTCCCAGGTGATGGAACCGACTATCGTGACCAACACCTTACCACTACCTCAAATTTGCTTACATTAGAGCAATGGCATCACTTTCATGGCAAGGTATTCAAAGCACTGATTGACAGCGGTGTAGCGTGTATAATGCCTGGACATATATCTTTTCCCGCATATCAAAAAGAAAAATTGAATGGTTTCTATCCTCCTGCAACCTTATCGAAAGAATTATTGACCAATTTATTAAAAGGGGAATTAGGTTTTAAAGGGATGGTAGTTTCCGATGCAATGACAATGGGAGGCTATAGGGGGTACTATCCAAACCAACTTGAAGGTGAAATTCATAGTTTTATGGCTGGAGTAGATGTTTTATTATGGCCTTCTTATTCATTTATGGATACTTTGGAAGCAATGGTTAAAAATGGCAAAATACCTATAGAAAGATTGAATGATGCCGTAAAAAGAGTGTTGACCGTGAAATATAACTATGGGTTGTACAGCTTACAAAAGAAATTGATTAGGGAAATGTCTGAAACTGAAAAAAATGCCGCTATGGAAACTGCCACAAAAATTGCTGAACGTTCCATCACCTTATTAAGGGATAGAAATAAGTCCTTGCCTCTTGATACCAACAAGATTAAAAAAATATTGGTGGTGGGAGTTGCCCCAAAAAGTAGAAAGGGCGGTGATGGAGGTTTGGCAAATCTTAAAGAATTACGAATTGCATTGCAGCAGCAAGGATTCCAAGTGGATTTTCAAAATGAAATTTTATATGAAAAAGATGGATGGGACGAAGATATTTCCTCCAGATATGATAAGATAATTATTGCAATTGACCGACATCCGCATGCACCTTTTGGGCCCCTTGAATTGTATGATGACCAGGCACAAACAGCATGGGGAGTGAATGCAATGCCAAAAGATAAGTTAATAGTTATCTCTTTTGGCAGTCCCTACTTGATAGATGAATATTTTGATAGAGTAAACACCTGCATCAATGCATACTCAAATAATCCAGAAACGCATAAGGCTGTTGCTCGGGCATTGGTTGGCAAAATTCCATTTGTTGGTGTGAGTCCAGTTAAGCTAGGTAGGCCAAAGTTTAATTTGACAGGTGAATAGTGAAATTAAATATACACCTAAAGTGATAATAAAATTTAAGATACAATTCGCTGGGCATATTCTCTGACTATGCCGTGTTGCTTGTAAATCTACTGAATTGCCTTAAAACAACAAAAGTGTATTTCTATTGTGGCTTTACAAAGCCCGCTCATAACTTTGTACAGACTTTTGGTTGACAAAATTCGTTCACAAGTTGACAGAGTTAGGGACTGACAAAACAAAAAATGAGACAACCCCGAAGACTAAACTGCTACCAACAAAAGTGTTTAGGAAAGTGCTTGCAGACGGAAGTAATTCAGCAATTCTGCTTTCTTTTAGCAGTAGTTTCGGTAGACCTAACATTATGGGACAGTAGAGCAAGAATTAAGCAATGGAACAAGAATTAAGCAATTGTCTATCGGCAGACCGAACATTCTTGTCAAGCACCTTCACAGCTAGTCCGCGTCAAACTCCTAGCTAGTGCGCGTGACTCGCTACAATCTACAAGGGCTAGTGCCCAGCTAGTCCGCGTCAAACTCGCTAAAATCTACAAGGGCTAGTGCTTAGCTAGTCCGCGTCACTCGCTACAATCTACAAGGGCTAGTGCACGTGTGCCACTTGTTCCTTCGCTAAGATGAAGATTGGTAATAAATAAGTTCTTTGATTGTAGGGTAGCCAGACGAGACGAGTGCGGTAGCAGCGAAGATGTTAGCGAATTGGACGTGGACTATTTTTGGGGGACGGAACAACCTTGCCAAGTCCCTTCCCACACACGCATTCGTTGTGCATCATTTTGCCA
>CANGFK010000282.1 GCA_947452925.1 Chitinophagaceae bacterium
AATCAATCAAGCCAATTATAACAATGATGGATTGGATCCTGATGGATGTACCAATGTCATTGTCCGCAATTGCTACATAAATTCTGAAGATGATGCCATGTGTTTGAAAGGTGCAAGTGGAAAGCCTTCGAGTAATTTTTTGATAGAAAATTCTACCTTCTTATCTTCCTGCAATGCATTGAAAACAGGTACAGATACACAGGGAGATTTTTTTAATATAGTTGCTCGTAACCTCAAGCTCGGAGGTATTTCGAATGATTTGTATGCACTTAAAAGGCATGATGCCACTTCAGGAATTACGTTGACTACAGTAGACGGTGGGAATGTGCATGATATACTCATATCAAATGTCACGATTGATAGTGCGCGTTGCCCTATTTTTATGAGAATTGGCAGCAGGCTACGGTCCTATTCCAACACGCCACCCAAAGAAGTGGGCTACTTAAAAGACATTATTATTCAGGGGGTTACAGGAAAGTTCAATTACAAGGAATGCTCTCTTATTTTGGGTATAAAAGACCATCCGATAAGCGATATTTATATTGATAACTATAAAATTAAAGTGGAAGGAGGCGGTGCTTCAACGCTGATTGATAAAGAAGTTCCTGAAAATGAAACAGGTTACCCCGACGCGCGGTTTTTTATTCCACAAGGCTTGCCTGCTTATGGGTTTTATGTCCGTTATGCCAACAATATAGATATCAGCAATGCCGGAATAACCCCAATCAAAACGGATGCAAGGCCTGTTATACAGGTAGGAGATGGAACGAGTGGTATTCTGTATAATGGTAGTTCAATCACTCAAAATGGCAGATTAAGTATCAGTCTGATGAAACTTACAGATTCTGGATACAGCAAAATAGACAGTACGACGGCCGTTTTCGGAACGCTTTTCAGTAATGCAGTCGGTATTGAAGATGCAACAAAAAAGAACAATGCAACCGACAACCTTTCCATCAGTGAAGGCAATTCCAGTTTAAGTACGGATAGAAGAAAACCTGCAACAGCAAGTGATGTTTTAGGTATTAAACTCGGTCAGTTGAGTGGTACAGCTTATGAGTTAATATTGGATGCCACCATCTACAGAGCAAATAATGTTGTTCCTTATTTAGTAGATAATTACACCAAAACTTCTGCAGCTTTGTCTGGCATTGACACAATTGCCTTCACTGCTGATACAAAAGTTACTGCTACTTTTCAAAACAGGTTCAGTATCGTCTTCAAACCTGCAGCCTTATCAGTAAGCAGCATGGTCGTTACTGCCACTTCTATTGGAAATATTGCCACAATCAAGTGTAATACAACAGGGGAGAAAGGCATTTTAAGGTTTGAATTGGAGAAATCTATTGATGGGGCAAATTATACTTCAATTGGTCAGCAAGCTGCTGAAAATACGTCAAATGCTAGTTATACATTTACTGATAATGCTTTTATTACAACTATATTCTATCGTATAAAAGCGGTTAATAGGGATGGTACTGTTTCATATAGTAACACCGTAAAGCACACCACACATCGTTCAACCTTGACAAGAATCTACCCGAATCCACTAGTTGGCAAAACGCTGAATATCGGCTTTACTAATATTGCTTCTGGCAAATACATAGTTAATATCAACAATTTGTTGGGACAAAGAGTACAAGAGATTGCATTCACTCATTCCGGTGGTAATGTCAATCATGCTATAATTGTTAATGGTCTGCTGAGAGCAGGTATGTATCATTTAACTATTAAGGATGCAAGAAGTCAGACCGTTTATCAAACAAATTTATTTATTCAACCTTAAAAGAAGGACAGCTGATAGAAAACGGGTTGATTAATGACTAGCATTGTCAACCTTAAAAAGAAATAGCACTTAATTTTCAAACACTATAGTTTTAACACACATGAGAAACATAATAATTGGTACCCTGTTTACTTTATTGACAACAGCTTCTTTCTCCCAAACCAGCCCATTCGAAGCGCCATTAAGAATCAGATTGAATAAGATGGCTGATTCATTATCTAAAAATTTGAAACCTTGGAAGGTGCCAAATAAGGTGTTTAAGGTAGAGCAATATGGGGCGGTTGGAGATAGCCTTACGATTAATACAAAAGCGATTCAAGATGCAATAAATGCTTGTTCTGAGAACGGGGGCGGTGTGGTATTATTTTCAAAAGGAGGCTATGTAACGGGAACTATCCGATTGAAATCTGGCGTGATGCTGGAAGTTTCTGAAAGTGCTAAGATTTTAGGCAGTATAAATATTGCAGATTATCCAGAAAAAATTGAAGCGTTCAAGAGCGTAATGAGTGAAAATCACATGTACAGACAGTCCTTGATTTATGCTGAAAAGTGTGTTAACGTGGGTATCAGAGGAAAGGGGGAAGTTTACTTCAGAGGGGAGCGGGCTAATTTTTCTGGTGAAGAAACCTTAGGTAAAATTGTAGGAAGACCATTTGGTATTCGGATGGTAGAATGCAAAAATGTAGTACTTCAAAACATCTTTTTGCATAACTCCGCCGCGTGGATGCAAAGCTATATATACTGTCAGAACTTAATTTTTGACGGAATAAAGGTTATCAATCAAGCCAATTACAACAATGACGGATTAGATCCAGATGGATGCACCAATGTGATTGTACGCAATTGCTTTATTAACGCAGAAGATGATGCCATGTGTTTAAAAGGGGCTAGCGGAAAGCCTACAAGCAACGTTTTGATAGAAAACTCTACAATCATTTCGTCCTGCAATGCCCTAAAAACAGGTACAGATACGCAAGGTGACTTTTTTAATATTGTCGCTCGCAATCTTAAACTTGGAGGAATTCCAAATGAGATGTATGCACTAAAAAGGCATGATGCAAGTTCAGGAATTACTTTGGCTACAGTTGATGGGGGCAATGTGCATGATATATTAATTTCAAACGTAACGATTGAAAGAGCAAAGTGTCCTATTTTTATAAGAACTGGCAACAGATTAAGAGCAATTCCGAATACCCCCCCGAAGGAAGTGGGTTATTTGAAAGATATTGTCATCGAGAATGTCACCGGAGAAAACAATTATAAGGAAGGTTCTTTGCTTTTAGGCATTAAAGACCATCCGATAAGTGACATAGTAATTAATAATTATAAAATCAAGATGGAAGGAGGCGGAGATTCATCCCTTGCAAATAATGAAGTTCCAGAAAAAGAAGGCGGCTATCCTGATGCTAGGTTCTTTTTAAAACAAAATTTACCAGCTTATGGGTTTTATATTCGTTATGCAACAAGAATAAACATCAACAATGCCGAAATAACTCCAATCAAAAAGGAGGGAAGGCCAATCATAAAGTTAGGAAATGGAGCAAGTGAAATTCTATTGAATGGTAAGGAAATCAAATAATTAACTAAAACAGCATCTTGGTTAATAGAAAGGTTTTTAGTTAAGGTTAAGGTTTTGAGTATGAACCAACTTTAGGCAATGGTCTGGTCTATAAGTTATTCCAAACAAAAAACGCCGCAATCATTACAACTGCGACGTTCTTAATTAAAGCTTGCGGAGAGTAAGAGATTTGTATAAATCTCTGAAACGCTTGCTACTATTGCTTTTTGCTGAACCATTATTTGATAGGTCACTGAATAGGTCATTGTTAAAAACACCCAAAGAACTATAAATCTTATTGGGTGAAGTTACAATAAAAAGCTGATATTAAAGTAATTACTTGACTATTATTTGAACTGGTTGTTGTTAAAGTTGGGGGTACTACTTGGGCTTTAACAATATTGGTTATCCCAACAACAAGGGCTGCACATGGGTCTGTTTTAGACCCGTGTAGGTACAGAAGTCTTCTATGCTAACGAACTGGTGTTCTTGTTTGGAGAAGCTCGCCTTAATCTTCTGTAATAGTGTCCTGCTGTAGCGCTCACTTTTACCTGTGATGCGCTGCACATCTTTTGGATACACACAAAGCCTTACAATTTCTGTTCTCATGCTTTTACTATGCCTTTCCTATGCTTTTAACTTGCATTACATATTATCGACCTGCAAAGATAGATGACTGCTAAAGCATTTAGTTTCCGCAATAATTGTCTCTTACGGCAATAAGGTACAATAACGGAAGTGCCTTGATTTTGGTGCCCACAATAGCACTCAGCTTTGCTAAATGAAACAAGGAATTTTGTTTCTATTAACCTTTAAATTTTAATGACATGGCAAGGCAAAAGGGTATTATCAAGCTGGCCGGAACAATCGGCAACATTACGTTCTACAAAACACAGGACGGTTACATGGCGAAGGAGAAGACTTCGTTGGATGCTACTAGGATAGCAACGGATCCAAACTTTATCCGTACCCGTGAAAACGGGGTTGAGTTTGGGCACGCAGCAAGGGTGGGTTCTATATTGAGAAGGGCGTTCAGAGGAGTCATTCTGAATTCTAAAGACAATCGGATGGTGAGCAGATTGACTCAAAGAATGGTGGCTGTAGTTTATGCCGATGTGACCAGCACCCGGGGATTGCGTAACGTGATGGATGGCGAAATGGAATTGGTTGAGGGCTTTCAGTTTAATGTGAATGCACCTTTGGCTACGACCTTCTTTGCACCTTACACCGCTTCTATTGACAGGGTAACAGGTGTCTTGAAAATTGATGTGCCTAGTTTTATTCCTGCAAATATGGTTGAAGCACCAGGCGGAACGACTCACTACAAACTGATTTCTGGTGGTGGTGCCATTGGCTTTGAAAATGGCTGGTATGTAGTTGACTCAAAAGCAAGTGCGGTATTACCTTGGAATGGGGTAGCTACTGCAGTAATTTCATTGAGTAATGCTGCTCCACTTGCTAGCACCCACCCTTTGTTTTTGCTCTTTGGTATTGAGTTTTACCAAGAAGTAAATGGCATACAGTATCCATTGAAGAATGGTGCATACAATGCTCTGAGTGTTGTGAAAGTAAGCGGGGTGTAGTTATTAGTGGTTAGTGATT
>CANGFK010000283.1 GCA_947452925.1 Chitinophagaceae bacterium
AGACGCAATAATTACTATTTGAGATACGATATTCTTACTTCAAGACGCAATACTTCTATCGCGAGACACGAACTTCTTACAATGAGATACGAACTTCTTACAAAGAGATGCAATATTCCTATTGAGAGATACGAACTTCTTACAAAGAGATACGATAATTTTCAAAAGGCATATCTTCCGGTAATAATGTTGTTTATAACATCTCTAATGAAGCAAAAGGAAGTTCTTTTTGTTCCAAAAAATGTAATCCTAGTAAAATGGAAGTAATAATTAAGGTATAATCTTTAAAATGTATTACCAACAAATACTCAATAAACGTTAATAACTAACAACTAATCACTAATAACTAACCACTAACAACCAACAACTATTACATTTGCCGCTCAATAAAATGACAAGTTGGCAAAAAAGACTTGTAGCATTCTATTTGAAAAGCGGATAAATCAATTAATATAGACATAATATAATATGCTGAAATTTATAAGTAAGTTATTTGGAGGTAATAAGAGTGAGAAGGATGTTGCGGAGATGAAGCCGGTAGTTGGGAAGGTAAATGAGTTCTTTCAACAATACCAACACCTTTCCAACGATGAATTAAGGGGTAAGACGGGAGAATTTAAGGCACGCATCAAGGAGCATCTACAAGAAATAGATGGAATCATAGAAGCCAAGCAACAAGAAGCTGACGAATTGCCAGCCTCTGAAATACATGTGAAAGATGCTATCTACCAAGAAGTAGATAAACTGAAAAAAGACCGTGATAAACAGATTGAAGAAGTGCTGAAAGAGATTCTCCCCGAAGCTTTTGCAACTATAAAGGAAACCGCCAGACGATTTAAGGAAAACGAAACGCTTGTATCTGTAGCTACAGATTTGGACAGAGAACTAGCTGTCAAGAAAGACTATATCACCATTGTTGGCGACAATGTTACCTTCAAAAATACTTGGACTGCTGGTGGAGGAAAGGTTACCTGGAACATGGTGCATTATGATGTTCAGCTGATTGGTGGTGCCGTATTGCACAGTGGTAAGATTGCCGAAATGGCAACGGGTGAAGGTAAGACCTTGGTGAGTACATTGCCTGCCTACCTCAATGCCTTGTCTGGCGAGGGCGTGCACATCGTAACCGTCAATGATTACCTTGCCAAAAGGGATAGCGAGTGGAATGGTACTTTGTTTGAATGGTTAGGGCTGACTGTTGACTGTATTGATAAACACCAACCCAACACACCTGACCGTAGAAAAGCCTATCTGGCAGACATCACCTACGGAACAAATAATGAATTTGGTTTTGATTATCTACGTGATAATATGGTGCACAATCCCGATGAAATGGTGCAACGCAAACACCATTTTGCAATGGTGGATGAAGTGGATAGTGTATTGATTGATGATGCCCGTACGCCATTGATTATCAGTGGACCGATAGGTAGACAAGATAACCTGGAGCAGTTCTTTGAATTGAAACCACGTATTGAGAAACTAGTAGATGCACAAAAGCGTGCAGTAAATGGTTTCCTTCAAGAAGCAAAGAAGAAATTGGCAGAAGGCAATGATGATCCAAAAGATGGTGGATTGGCATTATTTAGAGCGCACAGAGGTTTGCCAAAGAACAGTGCAACTATCAAGTTCTTGAGTGAGCCGGGTGTACGGTTGCGTTTGCAAAAATCTGAGAACTATTACTTGGCCGATCAGTCTAGGGAAATGCATATTGCAGACCAAGAGTTGTATTTTTATATTGATGAAAAGAATAATTCTGTTGAATTAACTGATAGAGGTATCTCATTGATAACCAAAGCAGGAGAGGATCCTAATTTCTTTATCATTCCAGATATCAGTGTTGGCTTGAATGCGGTTGAAAAGAGCGATTTGCCTTCGGAAGAAAAGCTACGACAGAAGGAAACTATCATCAATGATTACTCAGTGAAAGCAGATAGAATTCATACTGTTCAGCAATTATTAAAGGCATATACCTTGTTTGATAAAGACGTGGAATATGTGGTGATGGATGGCGGTGTGAAGATTGTAGATGAACAGACAGGTCGTATATTGGATGGACGTCGATATAGCGATGGTCTGCACCAAGCGATAGAAGCAAAAGAAAATGTAACCATAGAAGCAACTACCCAAACGTATGCTACCGTTACGTTGCAGAATTACTTTAGAATGTATCACAAATTGTGTGGTATGACGGGTACTGCGGAAACAGAAGCGGGTGAGTTTTGGGATATCTATAAGCTGGATGTGGTGACGATACCAACTAATATTACCGCCATCAGAAAGGATTTAGAAGACTCTGTTTATAAAACTAAGCGTGAGAAGTTTGGTGCGGTAATAGAAGAAATTACTAGACTAAGAGAAGCAGGAAGACCCGTGTTGGTGGGTACTACTTCCGTGGAAGTGAGTGAGTTGTTGAGTAGGATGCTACGCCAGAAACAGATTCCACACAATGTATTGAATGCAAAACAACATGCCCGTGAAGCACAAGTAGTTGCAGAAGCTGGTTTGGCTGGAGCAATAACAATCGCTACAAATATGGCGGGTCGTGGTACGGATATTAAGCTAGGGCCAGGCGTTAAGGAAGCAGGTGGTTTGGCAATTGTGGGTACAGAACGTCACGAGAGTCGTCGTGTGGACAGACAGTTGCGTGGTCGTGCAGGTCGTCAGGGAGATCCGGGTTCTACCATGTTCTTTGCTAGCTTGGAAGATGATTTGATGCGTATGTTTGGTAGCGAGCGTATTGCTAAGGTGATGGACTTTGCCGGATATAAAGAAGGTGAGGTGATTCAGCACCCAATGATTACCAAGAGTATTGAGCGTGCACAAAAGAAAGTAGAGGAAAATAACTTCGGGATAAGGAAGCGTTTGTTGGAGTATGATGATGTGATGAACAAACAACGTACTGTAATCTATACTAAACGTAACCATGCGTTATTTGGCGAAAGGTTGGCGTTGGATTTGGACAATTCATTCTATTCTGTTGCAGAAGGTTTGGTGAGTTCTTATAAAGATGAAGGCAACTTCGAAGGATTTAAGCTATCTGCTATCGTACACTTTGCAATAGAAACCAGCATTACAGAGAATGATTTTAGCAGGCAGCCTGTAAATGAGTTAGCTGAAGTCTTATATCAAGAAGCAATAGCTAATTACCAAAGAAAGAAAGAAGAGATTGCCACTAATGCAGTGCCTGTATTTAAAGGTATTCGTAAAGACCAAGGTACGAGGGTAGAGAATGTGATTGTTCCGTTTACTGACGGTAAGCGTTCTTTGCAGATATTGGCCAATTTAGATAAGACTGTTACTTCTGAAGGCTTTGAGATGTTGAATAGCTTAGAGAAAACAGTAACGCTTAACTTTATTGATGATGAGTGGAAAGAACACCTTCGTGCAATGGACGATTTAAAACAGAGTGTGCAAACAGCTACTTATGAGCAGAAAGATCCATTGGTAATTTATAAGGTGGAAGCATTCACTTTATTTAAGGATATGGATACACAAGTGAATAGGAACATTGTTGAGTTCCTATGTCATGCAGGTATTCCTGTTGAAAATGAAGGTGATTTGAAGGAAGGGCATCAGGAAAAGACTGATTTGAGTAAACTAAAAACCCGTAAGCAAGATGTTGATGCAGTCGGACGTGAAGTGGCAGGAGAAGATGACTACATTGATCCTACGCCTGTAAAACAACAGCCAATAGTTGTTGGTCCAAAGACCGGACGTAATGATCCTTGTCCTTGTGGTAGTGGTAAGAAGTATAAAGCATGCCATGGAAGGGATGAAGCCTAATTTGTAATTGACAATTGATAATTGATAATTGAAAAGACCGCTCAAGTGAGCGGTCTTTTTTATGTTTAACCCTGTCATGATTTGAATACTAACTCATAACTTCCTCATAGAGGGAATACCCCTATCTCCTTGAAGTTGTTGGCTACTTTTTCAAATAGAAATACATGATTGCCATTGGTAAGGCATAGATATGGAACAGGAAGTGCCTGATGATAGCGTAATATCTGTTGCATCGTCTTCTCTGAAAGAGGCACATTGGGTTCTTTACATTCTATAATCATCCAAGGGATTGCTTCTTTGTAGACAATTATATCGCAGCGTTTACGTAGTTCGCCTAGCTTCAGTTCTTTCTCGATAGATAATAGTGATGCGGGGTATTTTAGTTCTTGCAGCAAGTACTGAATTATATTCTGTCGAACCCATTCTTCTGGGGTTAATCGTACCCATCTCTTGCGTACTTCATCAAAGATGAGTTCCTTGTTTTCTTCCCCTTTAATCTTATACTGAAATAGTGGGTAATTAACTTTTATCATTTATTAGCTATAAAAAGATTATTTTTGTAAAATAAATAGAATAAATTGTAAATAATGAAGACTAAAGAAGAAATAGTAAACAACTGGTTGCCACGATACACGGGAGAGCCATTAGAAAATTTTGGTAAATATATACTACTTACAAACTTCGCTAACTATGTGAACCTTTTTGCAGAGTGGAACAATGTACCGGTTTTGGGTAAAGATCGTCCATTTCAGTGTGCAACTGCTGAAGGAATTACCATCATAAACTTTGGTATGGGGAGTCCGGGAGCTGCGACAGTTATGGACTTATTAAGCTCAATCAGTCCAAAGGCTGTATTGTTTCTAGGTAAATGTGGGGGATTGAAAAGACGTAATAAGATTGGAGATTTGATACTTCCCATTGCTGCAATAAGGGGAGAGGGTACAAGTAATGATTATTTTCCTCCAGAAGTTCCTGCTATGCCAGCGTTTGCATTGCAAAAAGCTATTTCTACTACAATCAGGGATCATGGAGTAGATTATTGGACTGGGACAGTGTACACTACCAACAGGCGCGTGTGGGAACATGATGATGTTTTTAAGGAATATCTGACTAAAGTACGCGCTTATGCCATTGATATGGAAACTGCAACC
>CANGFK010000284.1 GCA_947452925.1 Chitinophagaceae bacterium
AAGGGTAATGAAAGTCCGGCTAACAACAGTACTAGTGTAAATGGCTCAATTGGCGGAATGCAAACAAATCCTGATGTTCGTACATTTGCTTTTAGCTTGGAGCGTAATCCTGGGGATCCTTCTCCAACTGGATATGACACCACAAACGGGGTGATTACCCCTGTATATGCTGGAAGCTGCCCACATAACATCACAATAACGAGAAATGGGCCATTTCTACCCGATTCATTATTGCAGTTGGTAAATTACACCTGGACCTATTATAACCATTCCCCCTCTAGTGTAGAAGATGCTACTCCCGCAGATTTAACAACGATAAAGAAATTATTTAATTATAAAGACTCTCTGGTAGTTATCGCCAAGTTGAATAGAGTCTGTTTAACACAAAATACCTATTTGCAAGCTTATGTGAGACCCGGTGTTATTCAAGTTCCTAATCCACTAAGCGTCTTCATTACATCCGATTCACTTGCTACCCCAGTTTTTGATTCTCTTGCGTCAACTTTTACTGATTCAATTGGGGTTCAGCATTATGATTCTACCAAAACTTATATAGGTATTTGTAAAGGAAGTAGTACGAGGTTGACTGCAATTATTAATCAGCAGGGTCCTCCTTACACCCATTCATGGCAAACCCTGAATGGCGATATACTTTCTTACGATACAAGCTATATTTACACTAGCACACACACAGGAAAAGATACTTTACTGTACACTATAAATAGTAACATCAAATGCTTGGTAAATAATATTGTTACAGATACGGTAGTTATAACAGGATTAGACTCAATTGCGATACCCCGAATTACTATCATTGGGGATACCAGCGTTTGTAGCGGTATAAAAGACACCTTTACAGCTGTTTTAAGCCCTAGCCCATTGGCAGACACTACTGCAAAGTATAAGATAGTATGGTTTGTAAACAACGCTGGAACCAATTCAAGTTCGGTTTATGAAGACCCAACCATTTACACAGACACTTCAACAGCGCCTAAAATATATGTGGATGAAAATGCTAACCCAGGTGATCAGATCAGTGCTATATTGCTAGTCGCGAAAAATAATAGTTGTGCCTACTACGACTCAACTTTGAGTTATTCACTAATTACTCCTGATAATATCCCTTACCAGCCACTACATGACACAAGTAACACGCTTACGCTTGGTGTAACACAAACTATCACACCAACTATCAATTTGAAAGCTTCTCAAAATTATTTGTGCCCTGATACTATATTACAACGTTTGGGTGTGAAGGATACAATCGTGTTTACAGCTGTTGCAGACACTATCAGTGCTAAAACAGCTGTCTATACCTGGACCATCAATGGTGTACCTGTTACTGACATTGGTTCGATAACTGTCAACGCTACCAACGATACAACGACTTTTACCAGCAACGGAATATTGAAAGATGGTGATGTGGTAGAGGTGATAATGGTAACCTCCTTCAAGTGCGTAACGAGTGATTCTGCTACTGCTTTGATAAAGATGAATGAGGGCATCCCGGTACTCAGTGCAGTACTCGCTGCAGGACCATTCTGTTCAGCTGGCTTACAGAATGATGTTACCCTTACACCGACAAATGTGCAAAATGAAGGGTCAAAACCAAAGTACTCTTGGACACTGAATAATAAGTTTGTAACAGACAGTTCTGCTTATGTATATAACCCAATAGTAGATAAAGACACAGTTACTTTAAAAATTACAAGTAGTATTGTTTGTGCTATACCAAAAGATACCACACTAGTTTTACCAATTACAGTAACTGCTGCACTCACACCATCAGTAAGCATCAGCGCACCAATATTGACGACTTGTTCAAATGACCCTAATAACCCCAATAACAATCCATTAACTATTAATGCATTCCCAGTTAATGGAGGTACGAATCCTAGTTATGCTTGTTATCTGGTGGGCGATAATGGTGCAGGTTCTGATATATTTTTAGCGAATGATACCATTATCTACCCAATCAATACTGGAACAACACCACAGATACAGAGAGTATACTGTACGCTGACCAGTAGTGAAAGTTGTGTTACACAAAGAACGGTAACAAGTACAGACACTATTTCTATTACTGTAAACCCATTGCCTGTTGTAGATCCAATATTGGGTAACGGTTCAGTGTGTGTGGGTGCCCAAACTACTTTAACAGAAACAACAACTGGAGGACAATGGAACTCATTATCATCTTTTAATGCAACAATAGATGCTTCTGGTATAGTAACAGGTGTTAATCCGGGTAATGCGAGAATAATCTATCTTAAAATAGATCCTGTAACAGGATGTTCTAAGACACAGAATTTTACTATCACAGTAAATCCTTCGGATGTTCCAAACGATGTTTTACTTTATAAAACAATTTGTGCTGGTCAATTTGATACAATCTACAACTCAATTGTTCCTCAGGGTACGTTCATCAGTTCCGATCCTAATATAGCAACTGTTGCTCCTGGCTTTGATGCAAATGGTGTTCCTTGCGCTATCGTAACTGCTGTAGGCAATGGTAGGGTGATTATTACAGATTCTATTGTAAATGATTGTGGTACAACATTAAGGTACGATACCATTTTTGTAGGCGCTCCAATTGTACAACCTATACAACAAGCACAAAATAAGAATACACTTTGTAACAATACAGATGTGCTTCTACTGACTGATGCTACTGATATTAGCGGACCAGATTGGACAGCAATATGGACAAGCGGTGGTAATACAATATTGTCAGACACTGTTTATGGCAATCCTTCTACCGTAAATGTTAAAGAGAATACGACACAAGGCAATGACAATATCACTTACAGCATCACCAATGCTTGTGGTACAAACAGTGCTTCTTATGGTATAACAATAGGTCTTCCTTTCACTCCTAGCATATCTCCAGATCCTGCAATTGTATGTACAGGGTACAACCTTACCTTGAATGGGTCAGCTTCTGGAGGAAAGTGGAGTAGTGCAAATGCAGACATTGCCACAGTAGATGCAACAACAGGTAATGTTTCTGGTTTGAAAACAGGTACTGCAACCATCAATTATACGGATACAAATGCTTGTGGTTCTTCCAGCATCACATCTACTGTTAATGTAAATTCAGGCCCCACCCCTCAACCTATTACTGGCAGTGATTCAGTAATTTGTAATCTGGCTACTTTACAATTGTCGTGTCCTGCATCCGGAGTTTCTTTCTCTTGGTATAGTGACAAAACAGATTTGGCTACTGTTGACCAGAACGGGTTGGTGACAGCACAAAAGAATCCTGCGAACGGAGTTGCTACTATTGGATATATCACGAATGGTACTTGCGGAACAGACACTGTCTTCTACCAAGTAATCATTGGAGCACCAATTGTTCAGCAACTGATTGCTAAATCTCCTATTTGTGTAAATGATACCATCACTCTTACTAGTGTAACAAGAGGTGCAACTCTGGGAACTATCTGGAATTCACTGAATGAAAACTACTTGCACATAATAGATAACCAGACTGGCCAAGCTGTTGGTGTTAGCGGTGGAGTGGCTAACATACAATACATTGCAAGCAATGCTTGTGGTGTGAATTTGGCCAAGACCACACTTACCGTTAATGCCCTACCTGTGGTTCCTGCGATTGTAGGTAGCCAGAAGCTTTGTGTGAAAGACACCCTTACTTATACTGACATTGCTAGTGATGGCGTATGGGGTAGTAGCAATACTGCCACTGCAAGCATCAGCAGTACAGGATTTGTTACGGCACTTGCAAGTGGAACAACTACACTAACCTATGCAGTAACCAGTCCTGCTACAAGTTGTAAGAATGCTGTAACTGAGTCAGTAACAGTAAATCCATTGCCAACTGTATCACCAATTACAGGTGCTGCTACTGTATGTTCGGGCAGGTCTATTACCTTAGCTAATGCAACCACTACCTCCACAAGTACCTGGAGTAGTAACAATACAGCCATAGCAACCGTAACATCAACAGGTGCTGTACTCGGCCTTCAACCAGGCTCAACTTCTATTAAATACCTAGTTATAGATGCTAATAGTTGTAGAGACTCTGTTAGTGCACCAATAACAGTAAATGCAATACCAAGCATTGCTCCGATAGTAGGTTTATCAACCCTTTGTACAGGAAAGAGTTTCACATTTACGGATGCTACATCAGGAGGGAATTGGGCTACCACAACAGGTAATGCCACCGTAACTTCAGGAGGTATTGTAACAAGTGTAACTCAAGGAAAAGATACCATTACCTACACGGTAGTAGCAGGTGGTTGCGATACAACAGTAAAATCACCTCTAGGTCTTACTACACCAAATGTTGCTCCTATCATAGCTGCTAAAGTAGAAGTACCAGTTGGACTTACCATAGATCTTACTAATGCATCTCTACCTGGTGTCTGGAGTAGCATCGATCCAAGTATTGCTTCTGTAGTGGGTATATCCGATGGCTTAGGAAGGGTAACAGGCGTTGCCCCAGGTAAGGATTCAATACAATATACTTACACAGATCCTACTGGTTGTGAAGCTCCTGCTTACATTGTAGTTACAGTACTTTCACAGTTGAATGATGTCTATATTCCAAATGCCTTTAGTCCTACAAGTAGTGATGCTGCTAACAGGAACTTTATGGTACTTGGAAAGAATATAGCGAGCTTGGACTTTAAAGTATTTAGTCCTTGGGGTGAGTTACTGTACCAGACTTCAGATAAAAATGCAGGAGGATGGGATGGCACAAAGAATGGCAAGTTTATACCTAGTGGCGTATATGTTTACACAGCGAAGATTACCTTGTTGGATGGCAAAACAATCAGCAGAAAAGGATCTGTAAACTTAATCAGATAGTAAAAAGAAGATGACAATGAAGAAATTTATATTGATAGTATTTCT
>CANGFK010000285.1 GCA_947452925.1 Chitinophagaceae bacterium
ATAAATATAATTGGCTACAAGTTATATTGGTTGGAGGCGACTTTGGAAAGGTGAATCATCATTTCATTTATTTCAACTCTTCTGCAGAGGCAAGGGAATGGTTTGCCAAACAAAATTTTGAGGATACTCACCTGTTAATAAAGGGTTCCAGAAGTATGCAGATGGAGAAAGTCCTTCAATAGTTACTTTAAGTTATACTTACTTGCTTACGCTTATTGGTTACCTTGCGGCCCAAGAAAAATGGTTTTTTATGCAAAGCAATTCAAAAACGCCTTCTTACATTGTTAGTTTACTGAAAAATAAATGCCCAAGATGCAGACAAGGTGATTTGTTTCTTTCTAATGAACCCTTCAGTATGAAAGGAGGCAAGAATGTGAAGATGTATGATAAATGTCCTTCTTGCGGTCAGCCAACAGAGTTGGAAGTTGGGTTTTACTATGGAACTAGCTATGTAAGCTATGCACTGACTGTTGCCTTCTCTGGCTTTTCGTTCGCACTTTGGTTCGTCACAATTGGATTTGGCCTTGAAGATAACCGCATCTTCTGGTGGTTAGGATTAAATGCACTCGTATTAATGCTGATGATGCCCCTTTTTATGCGTATCAGTAGAACACTTTGGCTGAGTTGGTTTGTTAAATATGATGCCGACTGGCAAAAATCAAAACCAAAAGAAGTAGAACGTATTGTGCCTGAACACATGAATAACTGGTAAACCTACTTGCCAGTCACCTCTTTCAATATATTTATCAGGCGCGTGTTTACTGTTTCGAAGTTGGCATAACCACTCGATACCATATAAAATTTGCTTTCTCCGGTCTGTAATAAAAGACATGGATACCCTTTCACCTGTAGTTGCTTACAAAGCTGAAATTCATAGTAAGCCCTCTCTTTATACTCCTCACTGGTTAGTTTACTATAAAATGCCTCAGGCTGTATGCCATATTTATCAATCAAATGGCGGTAACTTTCATTATCTGTCAAATCTCTGCCCTCATAGTGGAGTGCATACTGTAAATCGGCAGCAAATGCTACCTGTTTTTCGGGATAATATTCTTTCAAAATACACATTGCAATGGCAGGCTTTTCGCTATTGGGATACCAATCACTGCTATCAGGATTCTTGATATGCCATAGATAATCCTCGCCAAAAGTTACGCCAGTATATTCTTCTACCGTTTTATAGGCACCCTCAATAAAGCTGGCGGTTACGCCAATATGTACAGGTTTCTCGGGTAATATCATACCCCCACTTAATACTTCTATGGGTAAATATTTACTGTATTCCGCATCTATTTGCTTAATTACATCACTAAAACCATAGCACCAACCACAATATGCGTCGTAGCAGTAAAATAAAACAGGATTAAACATAAACGAAGAGGTGATAAGTTAATAATCAGGTTTGGTATATTTTTATAGTATCTCCTTCAAACTATCTGAAACAGCAGCAATGGTTTTATCCAAGTCGTCATAGCTAAGCGCATTGTTCAGGAACCAACTTTCGAAGGCACTCGGTGGAAGATATACCCCACGATTAAGCATGGCATGGAAGAACTTTTTGAAGAGTTCATTATTGGCAGCTGCAGCACTAGCAAAGTCTGTAACAGGATGCGCACTAAAGTGAATGCTAATCATAGAACCCAGATGATTGATAACATACGGCGTACCAGAAGCTTTCAAAACCTCGTCTAAACCCTCCTTTAAATATAGTGTTTTAGCATCTAGTTCTTGTAGTATTTCTGGATTGTCTTTCAGGATAGAGAGTAAGGTATACCCTGCAATCATCGCAATAGGATTACCGCTCAACGTACCTGCCTGGTATACATTACCTAATGGAGAAACTACCTCCATAATGTGTCGCTTGCCCCCAAAAGCACCAACAGGCATACCCGCACCAATCACTTTGCCGTAAGTAACAAGGTCGGCATCTATGCCCAGCTTTTCTTGTACCCCACCTAAAGCTAGACGAAAACCCGTCATTACTTCGTCGAATATCAATACAATATGATGGTCGTCGCAAATCTTTCTTAGTCCTTTCAAAAAGCCTTTTTTCGGTAAGATGCAACCCATATTACCTGCTACTGCTTCTATGATGATGGCCGCAACCTGGTCTTTGTTTTCCTTCACCAATTGCTCCACAGCTTCCAAATCGTTGTAGGCACAAGTGAGGGTATCGTTTGCTACACCGGCAGTAACACCCGGCACTGTCTGAATATTGAAAGTCGCCAAACCACTACCTGCCTTCACCAAAAAGCTATCAGCATGACCATGATAACAACCCTCGAACTTAATTATTTTATTACGTCCGGTATAGCCCCTTGCCACCCGCACCGCACTCATACACGCCTCGGTGCCGCTGCTCACCATCCGTATTAAATCTACATTGGGTGCCATACTTTTTATCAGTTCGGCCATCTTTATTTCCAGCTCGGTAGGCGCCCCATAAGAGGTAGAATAAATAGCTTGTTCCTGAATGGCTTTGATAACAGGCTCGTAGGCATGGCCCAAAATCATAGGTCCCCAAGAGGCGATATAGTCTATATACTGATTGTCATCAGCATCGTACAGGTAAGCACCCTTTGCTTTTTTAATGAAAAGAGGTGTTCCACCCACACTCTTAAAGGCACGAACTGGAGAATTGACGCCGCCCGGAATGGATTGTTGTGCACGGGAAAAAAGAGCCTGACTAGTAGTGATATTATTCATCTTAATTAGTATGTATTAGGTGATAAAAATGATTTATAAATCAGTCATTTTTAAGTGGCGGCTAAGTTAGGCATAATCATATTTATAACATTAAGGATTAATACTATCTTGTATCGAAATAATGATTAGACTAGAAACAATCTCTCAACCCAATAAGATTTATAACCCTACAATTAAATAATGACAGAGCTTCGTTTGAGAAATAACGATACTTATAAAAATTGACCGTGCCTTTTGAGTGTAAAGTTACTGTACGTTTATTTTTAGAATAGGATTGATGAGCTTATTAGCCTTGTAATAAAAATAGGTAGGGCTAATAATTGAGGACTTATCAGGTATAAAATAAAATGGCTAGTTATGAAAGATGAAATTACACTGCTGCGCGAAGAAAACAAACGCCTGAATACCATCATTTATGTACTTACAGAAAAGTTGCAAGAGACAGAAACGCTTCTTTATGCCTACCTTAAAAATAACATAGGCATAAACAACGTTGTGGGTGGTACTCTAGAAAATAAGGTAGGCATAAATGAAAGACTTTATGCCTATGAAAAAAGTAACGTAGGCATAAACAACTTTATGGATGATACCATAGAAAATAATGTAGGCATAAACAACGGACTTTATGCCTATGATAAAAGTAACATAGGCATAGATGACGTTGTGGGTGGCATTCCAGAAAATAAGGTAGGCATAAACAAAATAAATATAGGTATGCTAATGGGCGAACTAAAGGCTGTGATGAATAAATGCAGTGCCATTTCTTTGAATAACACCGCAAAAACATTGGTGCAGTTACACACCAATTTAAAGTGTTCCCAAAAAGATTTGATGAAGGTCACCAACTTGTCTTTAGATGGCATTGCGAAGCACATTAAGGCACTAAAGAATAGAAACCTAATTATAAAAGTCGCTTTTCAGCAGTATATCCTTTCGGATGAAGCGATAAAAATGTTGGAAGCAGCGAGAGTGTAAGGCAATTGACAATGGATAATTGATAGGACTACAATAACAATTTTGGGTACTATGATTGAAAGAAGGTATCTGCCGGTAATTGAAAATAGTCCCTTAATTTCTGAGCGATTTTTAATGTCAGCTCCCTTCTGCCTGACAAAATTGATGAAACATGTCCCTTACTTCCAATCAGCGGCTCTAAATCTTTTGCTTTTATTCCCCTTTCTTCCATTTTATACTTTATGGCTTCCAAAGGATTTAGTTGTGGTAAAAGATAATGCTTGTCATCATAGTCTTTAATTAGAACAGATAACAACTCCATCTCATCACCTTCGGGTGTTCCTTGCTCGGCATGAAAAATTTCCATCAATCTATTACTAGCATTATTGTACTCTTTTTCTGTTTTTATAACTTTCCAGTTCATAGTTCTTTCATTTTAAAGTTTTGTATATCAATATCAAATGCAATTGAATTAGCTTCTATTTTGTCATATTCTGAATGAGTGCCAAACCAGATAACTTAGCAAGCTTGTTGAATAAAATTGATGGAAACAATCAATCTAAAATCATTACCCTTGATATTGAATATTACCCTGTTGTTATTTATGATACTTGCATTGCCGTATATATTCTTTATTTCATTGAAGTTTGTAAAATTATACTTAGAAAACTCATTAACCCAAAGAAGTAGCCCTTTTTCTGCCTGAGGATACTTGCTTATGTAGTAATGAATAGTCTTTTTTACAAGTATTTTCATTCGGTGAATGTGGCAAATAGTTTTCAAATTGAAAACATTATTAATAATTAGGAGAGGTATAATAAAAAAGCGCTCGTTACTAATAATCAAATACAGGAGGTTAGAAGTAGCAATTATGGTTCAATTAATAATTATAAATTATCAATTAATCAACCTAACAACATCCTTCGCAAAGTAGGTCGCAATCAAGTCCGCACCCGCACGTTTAATAGAAGTAATGGTTTCTAAGATCGCCTTATCCTCATCAATCCAACCCATTTTGGCAGCGGCTTTAATCATGGCATATTCACCACTGATGTTGTAGGCACTCACGGGAATGTCTACTGCATTTTTTACCTCACGGATAATGTCTAGGTAACTTAGTGCAGGCTTAACCATCACAATGTCGGCACCTTCTTCCACATCCATCAAGGTTTCTTTTACAGCTTCGAG
>CANGFK010000286.1 GCA_947452925.1 Chitinophagaceae bacterium
TGGTATTGTGGTGATAAGAAGCTATTGCATCATTGAAAGAGTTACCTGCATCAAGACTAAAACCACTACCATTGAAAGCTGCTAAGTTCAAAATACGGTAGTAACTGGTGTCTTTATCCAACTGCAAATCGGCATTGTATTTTTGATAGGCTTGTTCATAAGTATCCGCATCTACAAAGTTGTTCTCATTGAAGTACCTGGTACCAATTGGCATCAGGTCAATCATTGCTAAGAGTATGAATGTAGTAATCACAACAGGCTTCTTGATGAATTTCTTTGAGTAAGCAGTTAGTACAGCAACTGCTACAGCAATGATACCCAATGAACGTATCATATCCTTAAAATACAAGGCTTTTCTGTCCTCCATCCAAGCGGTCATATAGCTTTTTACAAAGCTGTCATTACCCTTAAAGGCATTAAGTAAGTTATTCTTTAGAGCTTGTGTATTGGCATTGCTATAGCTGGCAAACAAATAGAATCCTATTAATAATGCTGCGGTTGAACCTGCAATAATCAAGAAGTTCTTTAAGTATTTAGCTTGTAAATCCTTCGCTTGCTCATCCACTGTTTCCATGAACTCGCCCACAAACAAAATGGCCATCATAGATACAGACAACTGAGGCATGACCAACGACATAGAGGGTGCCCTGAATTTCTTGTAGAAGGGTAGGTAGTCGAATAAGAAGTAGTTGACAGCTTCCAGATTCTTACCCCAAGCCAATACAATACCCAATACGGTGATAGCCAATAGCCACCATTTGTTTTTGTTTTTAGACAAGATAAAACCTGCCAATCCAAGAAAACAGATGAATGCACCTAGGTAAACAGGACCAGAAGTGCCGGGTTGATCTCCCCAATAGGCAGATGCAGCCTGATACAGTTGTTGTACTGCATTCTGTGGTATTTCATTTGTATTTTGTAGTAAGTTAGCAATCTTTGAATCATCACCCAAACTAGTAGAACTGCCTCCACCATAAGCGTTTGGCACTATCAATGTCATCGTTTCACCAATACCATAACTCCATCTGAAAGCGTAGTCCTTATCTAGTCCTCCAACTGTTTTATTCTTTTTATCGGCATTACCCAATGTCAAGCCGCTACCACCTCCACGCATAGTTTCTTTGGAATATTCATAGGTAGGGAAGTAGCTGTTTGCGACCGTCAAAAGGGATAATGTAGAACAAAAGATGGCCAATAGCATCGTAATGCCTAAGTGCTTGAAGTCCTTTTCTTTGATTGTCTTAATCAAGAAAGGAATCAGCATAATCAATCCCATCAACAGTGTATAGTAGATAATCTGCTGGTGACTCTGACAAAACTGACAGGTTGTAGTGATGGTAAGCATGATGCCCCCAATCCAATAACGCTTCTTGAAGAGGAGTTGTAATGAAGCTAGGATAGCTGGTGCATAAGCAATAGATAATAGTTTGGTATCATGTCCCGCTGTTATGATAATCGGGTCATAAGAGCAATAAGCATAAGCAATACCACCTGCAATACTAAGCCATGGGTTTACGCCCATTACGATTGCCAGAAAGTATAAACCGAGGGCACAGAAGAATAGATAATAAGCAGGTTTAGGCAAGCCTAAGGTAAGCACATCATGGAAAGAATAAACACAAACCAATGCCGGATCCCTGCTTGCAATAGCAATCTGATAGGCAGGCATTCCCGAAAACATAGCATTCGTCCACAGAGGGAAGTTGCCCGTTTTCTCTCTTATCACAAATGATTGATGTGACATTGCTTTCCATTGTTGCACGTCGTGTTGTTCAACTACTTTACCTTCGAGCGCTGGTTTACAGTAGATGACAGATAGGATTAAGAATGTTAATACGGCAACAATATGGGGCAATAACGCTTTCCAATTCAATTTCTTCATTATCATTGTTTTATTAAGCGGCAAATTAATGCTATTTTTCATTGTCAATCATATATATGCGTCCGCATTTACATTTATTTATAGGTAGAATTGCCATTATTTGCAATGCTTTGTTTTTATATTGCATGTTTGTAAGGCATACCAGGGACTATATTGGTAACCAGGATGTTAACTCCATTATCATCACACTAGGGTGGGGGGCTTCGTTCTTTTTAAACATGTTTCTTAACCTTTTGTGGCTTTTTATGTTAATCCGGAAGAAAAGGATAGAAGTGCCCCGATGGATACTTTTTACTAACTCATTCATGTTAATTGTTCAAATAGGAATGCTTTTTTCATAAGGCATAAGTCGTAAGTAATAAGTAGTGAGTATTAAGTATTAAGAACTAGGTAAAACTTATACTGGTGTTGATTAATGACTAACATTTACTTTCTTCTTTTTTGCCTTATGCCTTACAACTTATAACTTACAACTTAATTCTTACAACTAATTTATGATTTCAAACATTATCAAAGACAAGCCCACCAGACTGTTTATTGCAATAACTGCATTTTTTGTGGCTAACGCCCTCATTGCGGAGTGTATTGGCGGTAAGATATTTTCTTTTGAGAAGCTACTCGGATTGCATCCCTCCAACTTCACCATTTTTGGACAGAGTGGGATGGCTTTCAACCTCACTTGTGGGGTATTGTTATGGCCATTGGAGTTTATAATAACAGATATTGTGAATGAGTTTTATGGTCCCAAAGCAGTGCGGATGATTAGCTATACAGCTGTCGCTTTGATTTCTTATGCCTTTCTGATGTTTTATATTGCTATACATGTGCCGGGTGCAGACTTTTGGTTTGGCACAGGAAAAGACAGTGGCATACCCAATATGCAAGATGCCTTCAATGGCATATTTGGTCAAGGAATGTGGATTATTGTTGGTAGCCTTGCAGCTTTCCTGGTCAGCCAGTTTGTGGATGTATATATCTTCCATCGCATCAAACAAGTTACTGGCGACAAGTGGGTATGGCTTCGTAGCACAGGTTCTACTGTTGTCTCTCAGTTGGTGGACAGCTTTGTGGTGTTGTTTATTGCCTTTAAAATAGGAAAAGATTGGAGCTGGCAATTAGTTCTAGCCATCTGTCTGGTTAATTATATTTATAAGTTTACGGTTGCCATCGTCCTTACTCCTGTCATCTATTTTATAGAACACCGGATGACGCTATATCTTGGTGAAGAAACCGCTAGCAAAATGAAACTTTCAGCAATGGGGAAGCTAAATGAGATTGATTGACAAATGATTTCCTAAGCGATAGACTTGTATTAATTTCAGTTGTGGTGTTGGCTAGTAATTGATGAACTAGGCACTAGCTTAATTGAAGCTTTGGTATTGGTCTTAAATAATCAACGCAAATAAAACAAAAAGTGCAGCCACCATTTGAGTAGAGACTGCACTTCATCAATTAGTAATTGTCAATTAATACGCTTTCAAGTTATCTGCTTCAATCACCACAATATCTCCTTTTTGTTTTAGAATAGCCACTCCATTTTGTTTAGCCATCTCTTCCAATTCGGGATAAAAAGAAAAGCTTGCAAGACCAAGGTAAATTTTGTAATCCTTAAAAGTGGGAAACACATCTTTGAAATTGTCCGCTTTTTTGGTAATCAGTTTCCTCAAATCGTTTTCATGTGCTTTGTTTTTGCATTCAATTAAAGCTATGGAATCACCATTATACATCACAATGTCAAATTCATCTTCCGACTTCAACCCAACCCCGCCTATATTTCTTCTTACTTTATTGTACATCACGCCTCCGAATACTGGTTTTTCGAGCAGGCTGTTGTAAAAATACTCTTCCGTAATGCTACCTATGTTATTGGTTACATTGCCAAGCGTAATTCCCATTCTCTCAAGGGTAGCATCTGTCCGTTTCATCTGAGCACCTGTTTCTCGCATTTGCGCCTCAGTTCTTTCAAACTGCTCTTCATTTTTTGCTTGTGATATCGCCAATCCTGCTACTAGTTCTTTCAATTCGTTATCTGTCATTACCTTCTATTTCTACAAATATACCCTTTCTGTAGTAGAAGCCTCGAAAACTTAAAGAGTTTAGCCCCCCTACGTGTAGCTGCACTGTGACCTGTGATTTAGATTTGGTTTATCAACAGATTTGACAACTTTATAAAGTTGTCAAATCTAATAACCCCTTATTCCTTCACAAACCCTACTCCACTCACTTTCCCATCACTCGTCTGCACTAGCAAATGATATACCCCTGCTTGCAAGCCACCAACAGACAAGTCAGGGTTCGTTGCATCTTTCAACGAAACAGTTTTCACCACCCTTCCCAAATTATCTACAACCAGCACAATTTCGACCCTAGGAGAAATCTAATTGCAGCATTAGACTTTCACCTCGGTTAGATTTCTCGTGCCTTACAATGACGTAAATTTCTACCTGGATGAAAACATCCAAAATCAACCTGTCAGCCTGAGCTTGTCGAAATCGGGATGATAGGTGTAAACCGTTTGCGCTTCGACAAGCTCAGCGAGACAATTATCTTGATTTTTGATATGCTTGTGAATGTCATTTACATTCGAAATGACGCAAATTAAGGTAAGCCAACAGTTGCTTTTTATGATAATTAATGACGAGGTCCTGCTCTGCAGTTGATGAAAGCAGTGCCTGCGGTCAATCCACACAATGAAAAATCTCATCCGTGCAATGGAAAAACTCATCTGTACTATGAAGGTTCATAGAGACTACTATGAAAAAACGCTTACGCTCTATCAATAATCTCTTACACTCTATCAAAAAACTCTTAGTCTCTATGAAGGTTCATAGAGACTACTATGAAAAAAGTCTTACGCTCTATTGAAAAACGCTTACGCTCTATCAATAATCTCTTATGCTCTATGAAGGTTCATAGAGACTACTATCAAAAA
>CANGFK010000287.1 GCA_947452925.1 Chitinophagaceae bacterium
AAAACAAAAAGCAGGAGTAGCAAACAAAGCTGTATTCTTGCATAAGTAATAACCCAAATTACAGTAAACTAATAGTAATATTAACACCAAAAACTGTCAAGTAATTTCAGGAGGGGTCAGTCGTGCACCTCACACCTCGATGTCATGTACCTCACACCTCGATGTCATGTACCTCACACCTCGATGTCGTGTACCTCACACCTCGATGTCGTGTACCTCACACCTCGATGTCATGTACCTCACACCTCGATGTCATGTACCTCACACCTCGATGTCGTGTACCTCACACCTCGATGTCGTGTAGATCACACCGAGATGCCATACAGATGATGCTTTTTTGGGGGTAATGTGCTTATTTTAATGAAGTACAACCTTTATAGGATTTCAAATCCTATAAAGGTTTGCGGAGGAAGGGATCACAAAAGGAAGTAGATTTGTGGAAGAGGAAAGTTTAAATACACAAATAAAAAAGCAACTTAATGAAAGATGATGACGCAATAATGACTACAAAGAAGCCATTTTATTATTACTTAACGGTAATATTAATATCTGGCATTATCTGTATATTTATTTCTGTGCTATTCCTTCGTCAGTTCATATTCGATGAAATTGTTTCATTAACCATATTTTTTTTCTTCTTCATTATTTTAGTTTATATCAATCTTGGTCAATATTTGGCAACTATTTCTCTATATAAAAACAAAATGGAGGTCAAATATATATTTCCTTGGAATAAATCTTTTGTATTTGAGTTTCAAAGACTAACAATCATTCAATATGAAGAACTTCATTTCCAAAGTTTCAGAGACAGATGGAAAGTAGGTGGAAATAGGCTTGTGCTTAAAAACCAAGATGGATGTATATGCCACTTTGAATATAATATCAATGATTCAGATGATGATAAGATGATTGAGATATTACGAAAAATATCAGTCAATAATTAAAGTTATCATTTACCTCCCAATAAACTTTTTCCGATAGATTTGCTTTATACATTTAATAGGTCTATTTTCATCGTCAATTAATAAATAACCCATACATGACAGGCTATCGTTTTATAAAGTTTGATCCTGCAGATAATACAAAAAGTAAGTTCGAACAGATGCTCGATTTGTTTACGCAACTGCTTACTTATACCAATGGCGATGCCTCCGAAGCACTGAGTTGGATGAGCGAACTGGATAAGAAATACCAGTTTACAAACAACGAATATGGCATCGGCGACTTTATAGACGACCTTAAAGAGAATGGCTACCTGAATGAAAACCCGATTAATGGGGATTTTAAGATTACGGGTAAAACAGAGCAATCTATCCGCAAGAAAAGCCTGGAAGAGATTTTTGGCAAGCTAAAGAAGTCTAAACAAGGTAACCACCAAACCAAAAAGCCGGGTCAGGGCGATGAAATAAGTTCGGATACAAGACCCTATCAGTTTGGAGATATGCTGGAGCAGATAGATTTTACCGAAAGCATCCGCAATGCGCAGATAAACCATGGCGTGGAGAGTTTTCAGATGCACGAAGATGACCTTCAGATAAGAGAAAACGATTTTAAAACGCAGACTTCCACCGTGTTGATGATAGATATTTCGCATTCCATGATTTTGTATGGGGAAGACAGGATAACGCCCGCCAAAAAAGTGGCAATGGCACTGAGCGAACTGATACAAACCAAATACCCGAAAGACACACTAGATATTGTGGTGTTTGGCAATGACGCATGGCCAATAGAAGTGAAAGATTTGCCGTATCTGCAAGTGGGGCCATACCATACAAACACCGTTGCAGGATTGGAATTGGCAATGGACTTATTGCGCAGAAGAAAGAATCCCAACAAACAGATTTTTATGATTACCGATGGTAAGCCTACCTGTTTGAAGATTGGGGGCAGGTACTATAAAAATAGTTTTGGGTTAGACAGAAAGGTAGTGAACCGTTGCATTAACCTTGCAGCACAATGCAAGAAACTAAAGATACCTATCACCACATTCATGATTGCCAGCGATCCCTACCTACAAAATTTTGTACAAGAATTTACCGAAATGAATAACGGAAAGGCCTTCTTTGCAAGTTTAGATAAATTGGGTGCTTTCATATTCAAAGACTTTGAAAGCGGCAAGCGAAAAACGGTGTACTAAAGCAGTTAACCGTTGACCGCTTTCCGTTAACCGAAGATGTAAATCGCAAACTGGAATTGCTTTAACTCATCACTCACAATTTATAACTCATAACTAAATGCTCACTGCTTCCAAGAAAGTAATTACAGGTTGGGCCATGTACGATTGGGCGAACAGTGCCTACAACTTGGTAATTACCTCTACCATTTTTCCGGCATACTATGATGCCATCACCACAGTAAAAGATTCGGCTGGCAATGTGATTTCTCACAAAATAGTGTTTCTGGGAACTGAGTATGAAAGTGCTTCCTTATACAATTATGCTATTGCATTTGCCTACTTGTTAATTGCACTATTGTCTCCAATTCTTTCTTCTATTGCAGATTTCAGAGGTAATAAAAAATCATTCATGCAATTCTTTTGCTATCTCGGAAGCTTGGCTTGCTGCCTGATGTATTGGTTTACAAAGGATACACTCACACTAGGAATAGCTTGCGCTGTAATTGCAGCTGTGGGTTATTGCGGTAGCTTGGTTTTTTACAATGCATACTTACCCGAAATAGCCGCTGAAGAAGATCAGGATGCCGTAAGTGCAAAAGGATTTGCTTATGGATACATTGGTAGTGTGTTATTACAGATAATTTGTTTCTTCTTTGTATTGAAGCCCGAATGGTTTGGCATAACAGACGGTACCTTTCCTGCACGATTATCCTTTTTATTAGTAGGATTGTGGTGGGCTGCTTTTGCACAGATAACCTTTGCAACATTACCAAAAAGTATTGCTACAGGCGTATTAAAACAAGGAAACATAATAACCAATGGATTTATAGAGCTGAAGAAAGTATGGCATCAAGCAGGGCAACTGCCTGTATTGAGGAAATACTTAATATCCTTTTTCTTTTATAGTATGGGCGTACAAACAGTAATGCTTGCTGCAACACTGTTTGGAAGTCAGGTATTGCAAATGGCTACGAGTAAGCTGATTATCTGCATACTACTAATACAGATTGTGGCTATTGCGGGTGCCTATCTGATGGCAAAACTCTCTGATAGATTTGGGAACTTCAATGTTTTGGCTTTTGTAGTTTTATTATGGACGGCAATTTGTGTTGCAGCTTATTTCGTCAACAGCGAAATACAGTTTTATATTTTAGCCTCTATTGTTGGATTGATAATGGGGGGGATACAATCACTAAGTAGATCAACCTACGCTAAGATTATGCCTGAGGGAACGCACGATACAGCTTCCTTTTTTAGTTTCTATGATGTTACAGAGAAAATAGCGATTGTAATTGGCATGGTAAGCTTTGGGCTGGTGCAACAGGTTACGGGGAATATGAGAAACTCAATTTTAACACTTGTGTTGTTTTTTCTAGTTGGGTTTATTATGTTATTACTTACTATAAAGGAGCAAAACAGAATTGGGGGTTGATGAGTAAGGTCTTTTAGATTACAGAACCTATTAGAAATAAGAAGGCCACCAGTAGAAACCGGCGGCCGTTATCCTATAAAAACCAAAACCAAAAGTTAAATGCTTTAAAAAAGCATTTGTATAATTATTTTTCTATTATTAAGAACTGATTTGTAATCCTGTAATAATTATTCTGATAGATTTATTACTACGGGATGCAAATATAAAGACAAAAATTTAATTACAAAACATAATTTGTAAAAAATACACGGCAGTTGTTTTTTTAACTTAATTTTTATCGCCTATTACTAATTTGATAAATGATATATCACCACTTGATAGGTTTTTAGGATACTTTTGCCGCACAAATTTAAAATAGGGATGTATACAATTAATATAGCGTTTGAACAAAAAGGGGTTGCACCCACCACACTCACCAATATTGATTACGGAGATAGTCTTCTGGAGGTTTTGTTGGATAATGATATTGAGTTACACCATAACTGCGGTGCTGTATGCGCTTGTAGCACCTGCCATTTATATGTTGAAAGCGGGGAGGATTTTCTTCAGGAGTTATCTGATAAAGAGGAGAACTTCATTGACCGTGCTGTCAACCCACGTATAAATAGTAGACTAGGTTGTCAGTGTATATTAAAAAAAGGAGAAGGTACTATAAATATTTTGTTGCCGGATCAAACCCAGTTTTTAGGAGAATAAAAAGACGCTTTTGCAGAAGCTAAGTTAAATATTGATTTATTATGACTCATTTTGAACCACCGATACATTGGAGTGACCACGAGGACATTGCAATGAAACTTTACGAAAGATTTGGAGATGACTTTAACGAAGGAAAAATCTATCGAATTCGTTTCACAGATTTACTGATTTGGATTCTGGAGATACCCAATTTTGCTGGCACTAAAGAGCAAAGTAATGAAGGTCACTTGGAAATGATTCAGAGCCAATGGGTTTATGAGTGGCGGGATAACCAAAAATAATAAACAATCTATTGAAAAAGATAACTGCGTTTCTAAGTTTGTCCAGATGGCCAAATCTGTTATTTTTTGCATTGACTCAATGGATGTTTCTCTATTGTATTATCAATCCTATATTTTCTGCAAGTCATGTCGAGCCTAATATTCACGGCGTATTTGCTTTCCTGCTAGTATTATCCTATGTATTAGTTGCTGCTGGTGGATACATTATCAATGATTACTTTGACTTGAATATAGATCAGATTAATAAACCAAATAAGGTAATAATCGAT
>CANGFK010000288.1 GCA_947452925.1 Chitinophagaceae bacterium
CCCACTACAGATGGCGAGCACCCTGCTTCTTCCATCTTATACATCAGGTTGGATAATACAGACTCACTGCTAAAAGAACCTACTACAATCAAAATTTCCTCCTTTACAAAAGAGAGTAATTTGAATATATTCAGTTTATAGTATTTCATTATGAGACCTAAAACGATAAAAATGAAGATGCCTGCTGCCAAATAAAAAGTCAACATCAGCTTACCCAAAACAACCAAAGTGGTAAAGCCAAATTTCCCCATTGTGTACATCATACCACCAAATGCACCGAGTGGACTCAGAATAGTAATCATGTTCAATATCTCAAACAATACTTTGTTTATTTTATCAAAAGTTACTACTACCGATTGCCCTACAGCGCCCAACTTTCCCAATCCAACTCCAAACAAAATTGAAAATACCAATACTTGTAGAATTTCACCCTTAGCAAATGAATCCACAACATTACTAGGTATGATATGCATAATAAAATCACTCCATTTTACATCCTTGCTCGTTTGAACGTAAGTATCAATGGTATTTACTGCTAGATTTTGTGTGGAAACGCCTACTCCTGGTTTTAAAACATTTACTACTACTACTCCCAAAATCATTGCGATTGTTGATGCTATCTCAAAATAGATAATTGCCTTACCACCAATTCTTCCTGCATTACCCATGTTACCCGATCCTGCTATTCCTACTGTAGCAGTAAAAAATATAAGTGGCGCAATAAGCATTTTTATAAGATTGATATAGCCTTCGCCTATCAACTTCCCCACGTTATTGTATGAAGGAAAAAGAAAACCCGCCAAAATACCTAGTACTACGCCAATAAGTACCTGAACATATAATTGCTTTAAAATTTTCATATAGCTGCTTTTTAATTATTATTATTCTTGATGTCCATAAAAAATAAGGCAAGTGCAAACTTGCTCATACCCTGATTGTCATGACCAATTCCTGGCACATATATTTCCGTCCAGTTAAATGGTGTCTTTAGGTCAGCTGCCTTTTTAGAAGCTACTTTATAAAAATTTTGCCCCCTTTCAAAACGATTCTTTCCTTGTGCATCTGCTTGTACAGATGAATTAAAATCTACACTTTCTCGTATCACATCTGCTGTACCTAACAGTAGAAAATATTTTTTAGCAAACATGGGAGGCAAATTAGTAACAGGAATATTTGAATTCTTCATCCCATAAGGAAAGTTCACGTCTTCTGATGGTAAGGTATACCAACCCGGATTAGCAGAGGCCGCCCGGATAATTCTATTATTAGGTTCATACATCAAAAAACGATGTACAAACTGCCCACCTGCCGAATGACCGTACATATAGTAGCCCTTATCGATGCTTTTTATTTGTTTCACCAACTCGTCAAACAAAGGCTCTATCAAAGAAAAAGTCCAATCTTCTTCTTTGTTAAACGTGCGCTGTTTCTTGCTGTAAACATTACCTAGATTATACATATCTGTTTCAGGATATGTGTCTTTATCAAACTCAGGTGCTACAACAACGCAATTAAAAACAGTAGCTGCATCCATCAATCCGTCTATATAAGCCGAAGCATCTCTGTGTGCACCATGCATCAATAGCACAATCGGCAAACTATCCGGATTGGCTTTGGGACTGAAATAATAAACCTTCAGTGGCGATTTGAGTTTTCCACCATTATCAAAATAAAACACTTGCTTGCCCACAGTCGCCCGTTTAAGTGGTATTGATGCATTTTGTGCAAGACCATACATACAAGACAACTGGCCTATAGTCATCAAAAACAACAGTTTAGTTAGGGTTGCAGCTTTAGAAAAATTACCATAAGAGGCAAACAAGTATTTTATCATCGCTTTCTTTTGTATACGTAGAACAAATTGATTGTGCAATATTAACGGCTGTTGTAACTACAAATCTTTTCCGAAACGTTCCGAATTAATACAGAAAGCCATTTTGATTTCCGAAATGCAAGAAATAACGATTCTAAACAAGGTGTCTTATCTCAAAAATATTTTTTTTACGTTAAATACTGTAGATTAATTTGTTGATACCAAATATCGCTCGGCTGGTGCCAAATATCACTCAGTTGCCTCTTTGTGCTTCTTTCTGTCTTAGTGCCTTTGTGGCCAAAAAATTATCCTTTCAATATCTTATTCCCAACAGCACAATCCAAGCAACGTCTTTTGTTACAATAATTATTGGTGAGTTCTATCAATGATTGAGAATCGAATGCAGTTGATGCTTTTATCCCAAAATCATTCCATAGCTTAGTCAAATGATTTACTTCGGGTTTGGTTTCCGAAAGCCACTGGATGGCCTTCTCCTTATAATCTTCGTTTTTATTGTACATTCCATAAGCAAACAACACAGGAACAATGGTATTGATAATGATATTATTGATTGAATCTTTCCCTAATAATTTTGGTTGATAATCCGAAACAAAGTCAAATTTATAATGATAATGCCAGTAATCATTCGCAACAACAGAAAACAAGGCAGCCAAGTCCGAACTGTTTTTAAGCTCTTTTATCTTCGAAAACAAATGCGACGACTGTTGCACCAACATAGCTAATTGAGCTAACCGAATGGTAGGAAAATTAGCTGGTCGCATCCGTAAAAAATTAGGTTGAATAGTAACCGAAGCAAGGCCATACTTCTTCTTCAAAAACAGATACTCTCTTTGCAGCATCTTCGGATAGGCTTCCTCCATTTCACCTTCAAGTAAGTTTGCTTGCCCCATCAACAAAGCTTCCAATTGGTTTATCTGATGCTTATGTTTTGATAATATGCTGACAGGGACTGTTCTTGCCACCGCCTCAAACAATTCGCCATTTACTTTCATTCCAAAGTTTGCAGCTAGCAGCCACCAGAAAGTCTCTTCCCAATTATTATTCGACAACTTAAAGAAGTGTAATACTTGCTCAGCTTTTCTTTCCAAACGTTCAGCCAATAATCTTTCCTTCCAAACCAGCCACCCTAGCTCACCCAATGTAGCAAATGAGTGATTATGACATGGTATACCATTTGAAACAGAAAGAACTTCGAACTTGTCCAGCATCAATTTCGACACCCTGTTTTGCAACACAAGCACAGGTATTGAATGTCCATAAATGTCTTTTATGTCGACATCATTCTGCCAGACAACGTGCAATATCACATTGTCATACTGCTTGTTCAAACTATGTTTATGTTGTAGCCAATGAGAAGAAAGTTTATGGATTTCTATATTGCCAGCAAGCTTGATTGCATCTATTTTAATATATCCATCAGCAAAGTCTGGTCCTTGATGAGTATTGTGAATACCCGGTTTAATGATAGAGAGCTGCTCCCCGGATTCTAGCAGTAGTCTATCTCTGTTAAAGTATTGAAACTGCCAGATAAATTGAAGAAGCTTTTCGTTCATAACATTATTATTAATCCGAAACCATAATCTATCAATTGTAAATTATCAATTATCAATTGATAATTCTCTCACCACCCTGCTCACAGGAAGTCCCATTACATTATAAAAGTCCCCCTCAATTGCTTTGATGCCTATCACCCCAATCCATTCTTGTATTGCATAAGCACCAGCCTTATCGTAGGGTTTATATTTATCTACATAAAATACAATCTCCTCATCAGTAATCGGATGAAAGGTAACATAGGTTGTATCAGCAAAAGCTATTTCTTTTTTATCTGTCAATAAAACAACCCCGGTAATAACAGCATGCCTCTTTCCGGACAATGCTTTCAAGATGTCAATGGCATTCCCCCTATCTGTTGGTTTACCAATGATATTATTATCTAACACAACCACCGTATCAGCGGCAAGTATCGTTTTACCAATATGTTCTGGGTAATTTTCTGCAATATGTTTTTGCACCCCAACTGCTTTCTCACGTGCAATAAACACAGGAACTTCTTCAGTGTTAAGATGAGGAGGATAACTTTCATCAGTACTCTTAACCATTATATCAAAAGAAACCTCTGCCCATTCCAACAATTGTTTTCTACGTGGCGACTGAGAAGCAAGAATAAGAGAAGAGTTGTAAGTCATAAGTAGTAAGTTGTAAGTCAGAAGCAATTAGCCAAAGCCTTCTTTTTACTTACGACTTATGACTTACAGCTTAAGACTTTTTTATCCGTATATCTTGAAGAACACCATAGAAAGTATTCCAGTAAACATAACTATTTTTATAAGTGTGCTTATGCTATGATACTCTTTTGGTGACTGTGCAATCGATAATTTTTTGAAGGCACTTATCAATGGAGCGATGATAGCAATAATGCAATACAATGAGAAAAACCACCAATGTAATTGTAATGCATAGAACTGTAGTAAGGACAAAATAGCTATCAAAACAACCAGCCAAACTGCCACAAATACTTTTGAGGCATTAATGCCCCAAGCAATTGGCATTGTCCTGCACCCATATCGCCTGTCTCCCTCTACATCTTCCATGTCTTTTACAACCTCTCTTATCAGGTTTATTATAAAAGCAAAACCAGCATAAAGTATAGTATAACGTAATAGTTTTTGTGTATTTATAAGCCTATGTTGTATGGATAATGCAAACTGATTTGCTTCGCACCACGTTAAAACAACAATAACCCATGCCAGCAAAAAAGCTATTAGCAGATTGCCGACCAATAACTTCTTTTTTAACGATAAAGAGTATATAAAAAGCAATAAGCCATAAATAAAGTTTGCCAACCCAAGCAGATGAACATGAGCTTGCTGGTCTATATACATGCCTATTCCAATACTACCAAAACTAAATATCAAATGAAAGATGATAGCCCATCGCCTGCTTATATAGGTATC
>CANGFK010000289.1 GCA_947452925.1 Chitinophagaceae bacterium
ATCTTGGCTTAAGTAAATCAACATCCCTTGCAGAGGTTACAAACACTTTTGCTGCTGATAAGAAAATTATTTTCAATGATGGCGGCATTGCAAAAAGCAACATAAACACAGAGTTGTTATGGGTGAGTACTGATGAAGGGAAATCCATTCACCTTGCTTGGAATGTGGAAGTAGAGCCAACAAAAGGAAGCGACTACTGGCATATCAGAGTTGATGCCCTAACAGGCAAAATCCTTAGTAAAGGAAACTACACTGTACATGAAAGAAGTAATAACAAGAATACACTAAAAAAAAAAGAAGCTCAGTACACAAGTCTGACTCAGGTATGTGATGAGGAAGAAAATAGCAAGAGTGCTTATGCCATCACTTGCAGATTAATGGCTCCCCCACCGCCACCAACCGTGACCACAGCTCAGTACAACGTAATTCCGTACCCAAGCGAGAGTCCCTTTATTGCAGGTCCAACACTTGTAAAAGACCCTTGGACACTATCTGGAACAGGCAACAGCGCTACAACTTATGGCTGGCATTTTGATGGTTCTATAAATTATAAAACATCGCGTGGCAACAACGTATACGTCTACGATGATAGTCTGGATAAAGACAAGCCAGGAAGACCAGATACTTCCTCTACGGCGATACCTTCGCTCACATTCAACTTCACTCCAGATTTTACAGCTCAGCCCTTTTTTACGAGTAATAGAAAGTTTGCAGAAGCCAATTTATTCTATTGGAATAATATCATGCACGACTTATCCTATCAGTATGGCTTTACAGAGGCGGCAGGTAACTTTCAAAATAACAATATAAGCAGAGGCGGATTAGGAGCTGATTATGTTCGTGCAGAAGCACAAGATGGCTCGGGTATGGATAATTCTAATTTTAGCACCCTTCCGGATGGTAAAGCAGCTCGTATGCAGATGTACTTGTTCAATAGTAACCTTCCTACAGCAAACAAAATATCTGTTTCTTCCCCTTCCACAATTGCAGGAGACTATAATTATGTAGAAGGTGCAATCAGTGCCTCCAATCTATTAAGTACTACAGGTCCTATCACTGGCGAATTTGTACTTTACAATGATGATGCCGCCGGCACCACCCACAATGCTTGTAATGGAGCCCCTGCTAATTCTATTAAAGGAAAGATAGCATTGATTGATAGAAGCACTTGTACGTTTGTCTCAAAAGTTAATTTAGCACAAGCAGCAGGCGCAATTGCTGTCATTATGATTAACAGAGTCGATTCAACAATTAAAATGAGTGGTAGCGATAACACAATTACTATTCCAGCTGTTTCAATTATAAAGTCTGATGGCGATAAAATTAAGGCAAAACTTGCTGCAGGAGATAAAGTTACTGGAACAATCAATGTAGGAATCCTGTTTGACGGAGACCTGGATAATGGTGTAATCGCACACGAATATACGCATGGCATTTCTAACCGCTTGACTGGTGGTGCATCCACTACCAGCTGTCTGGACAATTATGAAGAGGGCGGAGAAGGCTGGAGCGATTATATAGCTCTGATGGCTACTACTGACTGGAAAAATGCAAAAACTACTGATGGCAGCATTAGCAGAATAATGGGTAACTATGTTTGGGATCAGACACCTACCACTCAAGGTGGAATCAGAACCTATCCATATACAACAGATATGTCAATAAACCCACACACCTACAAAGATGTTGGAGACACCAAAAACAATCCAGAGTTAGACACCGCAGGTATACCTATCCCCAATGCAACAGAAGTACACTATGTAGGTGAAGTTATGTGTACAGTTCTTTGGGATATGACCTGGAGCATTATCAAGCAAGAGGGTGCTATAAGTGGTAATTTATTTGATGCTACTGCAACTGGAGGGAATAATGTTGCTTTACAACTAGTCATGCAAGGCTTGAAACTCCAACCTTGTAATCCAGGATTTATCGATGCAAGAGATGCAATACTTGCCGCCGATTCCATACTATACAAAAATGCACATAAGTGTGCTATCTGGAGCGCATTTGCCAGAAGAGGAATGGGACTTAGTGCCAAGCAAGGAAGTTCAAACGTATGCGGTGATGAGAAAGTTGCTTACGATGTACCACCTTGTTCACTACCAGTTAAGCTGATTGACTTTAATGCGGTTGCAGGTAACAACAAAGTAGTGCTTAAATGGAAAGCCTCATCTGAGATAAATGCAAGTGGCTATGCTGTGGAATATTCGTCAAACGGTACTACCTGGACTTCAATTGGCTTCCTGAATGCATCTAATTCTGGTGGTACAAACCAATATACAACTACTCACTATCAGCCTAAAACTGGCACGAACTATTATCGCTTAAAAATTACTGATAGAGATGGCAGTTTCACTTACAGTAAGACTTCAACTGTGAATTTCTTTGGAAAGGCAGGTCTTGCTGTTTATCCTAACCCTGTTAAGGCTAACCTTACCGCTGAATTGTATAGTGCACAATCTGAAGTAGTACAAATTAAAATAATAGATGTAGCAGGAAGAATAATTCAGTCAAAAATGGAACAAACTGCAACTGGTGCTAATACCTTCCAGTTAAATACAACTAATCTATCTAAGGGAACTTATTTCTTAGTTGTTGAAGGCGCTACAAAAGAGATCAGACAATTTATAAAAGAATAACCTCAACAGCTGTTTGATTTAACAAATTAAGCTTAGCTAAATCTAAAGCACAAGCAAACGTCATTTCGTTTGCTTGTGCTTTTTTCTTTGCAACATACCCGAGAGAAGTAACTGAATGCCCTCAATAAACTACAATCCTTTTTCAATTATTTCCAAAAATCCAACCCCACTCCTTACCTTAGCCCGATGCAAAAGAAACTGTTTCTATTAGATGCCTTCGCACTCATTTTCCGTGCTTATTATGCCCTCATTCGTAGCCCCCGCATTACGAGTAAAGGCAAAAACACCAATGCTCAATTTGGATTTACTAATGCTTTGGTGGACTTGATGACGCGTGAGAAACCAACGCATCTTGCCGTCTGTTTTGATATGGAAGGCCCCACAGAACGCCACATAGATTTTGCAGAATATAAAGCAAACCGTCAGGATGCACCCGAAGATCTGATACTCGCCATCCCCGATATCAAACGATTGGTGGAAGCCTTCAACATTCCCGTTATAGGCGTAAAAGGCTATGAAGCCGATGATGTAATTGGCACCCTTGCCTGGGAAGCACATGACGCGGGTTACGAAGTATTTATGGTGACTCCCGATAAAGATTATGGTCAGTTGGTGCGTGATGGCATCAGCATCTATAAGCCTGGTTATTCTGGTGGTGATGTGGAGATAATGGGACCCAAAGAAGTATGTGAGAAGTGGAATATAGAACGTGTTGACCAAGTGATAGATATCTTAGGATTAATGGGCGATGCAGTAGATAATATACCCGGTATTGCGGGTGTTGGCGAAAAGACTGCCGCCAAATTATTGAAGGAATATGACACGCTTGAAGGCGTATTAGCGAATGCAGACAGTATAAAAGGTTCATTGGGTGAAAAGGTGCGTGCTGGGAAGGAGAATGCAGTACTTAGTAAGAAGCTAGCGACTATTATTACTAATGTGCCCGTAGAGTTTCACGAAGAAAACTTCAGACAGAAAGAATGGAATAAGGAAGCGTTACATGAACTATTTGCAGAGTTGGAATTCAGGACGATGGCAGTTAGAATACTAGGACAATCCTTGCCTTTGCCTGCCCCATCTTTTACCTCTACCAAAAAAGGTTCTGGCAATGCGCCTACCAATCAGGGGAATCTGTTCGAGCCAATTACTACTTCTCCTATGGCTTCTCCCCCACCTCCAAAAGCCGATTTACCTGCTGTAGGTTTGTTTGGAAGTGTTTTTGATCAGCCCACCCCCTCAACCCTTGAAGGGGAACTTGAAGGAACTAGCGACACTGCTAACTCCCCTTTAGGGGTTGGGGGTGTTGGAGGGAATATAAACAACACCCCTCACCACTATGAATTAGTGGATTCTACCGAGCAAATTACGGCATTAGTCAACAAACTCTCTTCTAGCACAGAAATATGTTTCGATACCGAAACTACACATATTGATGCCAACCAAGCAGACCTAGTAGGATTAAGCTTTTCCGTACAGAAAGGGGAAGGTTATTATATCCCCTGCCCTATTGAACGAGAGGCAACTACCGCTATTCTTAATCAATTGAAGCCTTTGTTTGAAAATGAAAAGATAGTTTGGGTAGGTCAGAATATTAAATATGACCTGTTGATGTTGAAATGGTATGGCTTTGAATTGAAGGGAAATGTGTACGATACCATGCTTGCACACTATGTGATTGAGCCGGAAGGAAGGCGCAGTATGGACTTGTTGAGTAGTCAGTACTTGAACTATGAACCTGTACACATTGATGAATTGATTGGTAAGAAAGGGGCAGGTCAAGGGACTATGCGCGACGTAGAAGTGGAGAAAGTGAAGGAATATGCTGCGGAAGATGCCGACATCACCCTACAATTAAAGAAGGTATTTGAGCCACTGGTAACCTCAAAAGAAGTAGAACGGGTATTGGAAACCGCCGAGAACCCATTGGTGAAAGTATTGACTGATATGGAGTTTGAAGGTGTGCGGATTGACATGAACTTCTTGAAAGAATATAGCGTGGAATTGGAGAAGGATGCTAAGATATTCGAGAACAATGTCTACGAACAGGCAGGGGTTCGATTCAACCTAGCTTCACCCAAGCAACTCGGCGAAGTATTATTCGACAAACTAAAACTAGACCC
>CANGFK010000290.1 GCA_947452925.1 Chitinophagaceae bacterium
CTACCACCAGAAACACTTACGTTGTGAGATTGCTGCAAGGCATCCCTTCCAAACATTGTTTTTTGCCAGTCATAAAATGGCACTTTCTTGTAGGATTGCAAAGCTTGCCAATCGTTACCATAAGCTCTGAAAGTACTTGTATCATTTGAAAATTTACTTCTGTCATATTGCAACATCACAAAATCGTAAGGCTTCATTATATCCAGCTTCTTACTTATTTGATTCAATCCCAAAGAGCCATTATAAGACACAGTCATTTTTCCTTGAGTATTCTTTCCGCCTTTTGTAGTAACAACCACTACCCCATTCGCAGCCCTTGCGCCATAAATAGAAGTAGCAGAGGCATCCTTCAACACATCAATCGATTCAATGTCTTGTGGCGCAATCATCGAAATGCCTTGATCTGTTTCAATACCATCTATTATATACAAAGGGGCATTGTCTTGCGTTACAGAACCACCTCCACGAACTCGAATTTGTACTTGAGATCCTGGTGCACCTTCAGAAGTAGTTACTTGCACACCTGCCAACTTACCAGTAATTGCTTCTTCAGCAGAATTCACAACAACGTCTTTCAAATCCTTTGCGCCAATTGTTGAAATACCTCCAGGGATATCTTTTCTTTTAATGGTCTGATAGCCAATCACCACAACCTCATTACCAGCATCCACATCAACAATCTCTAGTTTTATTTTCAGCAGCTCGTTACCTTTCGCTTCAACTAGTTGTGTCTTGAAACCAACATAACTAATAGTCAGAAAAACTGACTCACTACTACTTTTAGAATGAATGGTAAATTCGCCTTTCGCGTTTGTTTTAAGTCCTTTGCCAGTTCCTTTAGCTACAACACTAGCTCCTTCCAAGGGGTTATCTTTAGAATCGGTAACAATACCTTTAATATCTCGGGTTTGCGCAAGTAAGATGGTAGCACTAAGAAGACAGGACACACAGAGCAACAACAGTTTTTTCATATTAAACAAGCATTAAAATGTTTTTCATCACTAAGAAAGCAGTATGAAATACCGTAATAAAAAATTTATGCGAAAGTAGGGCAAGAGTATCAATAACTGTCCTGCCCCGTCCCGTATTATGAAAGGATGGTTTCACTGTCAGCGAAGCCCTCACTTTAGTTCCAATATCCCAAAAAAACATTATTAATAATAAGGGACACTAGGAATGGATAAACAAAGGACACTAACTAATGAAGAATGCTTAACTGAAATTAAACTTCTCCTTTACTTAATGCCCTTTTTATCACCCCTTGTGTTCTTTGTAGTCTGACCTCTTATTGCTTCTCTATGCTAAGCGTCTTTTTGTCGTTACCCACTGTGATGGTTAGTAAATAAAACCCTTTTGCCAACCTTCCGGTTTCATTCACTTGCAAAATATTATTTCCTTGAGCAAGTGTATATTTCCTGTTAACCAAGACTTTTCCATCTATTGAAGTAACTAATAATGTTGCTTCATTCTTTTCAGTTGCATCAATAGTAACTGCCAGACTTCCTCTGAAAGGATTAGGTGCAATCTTAAATGGCAAACGTTCACCGGCTAATCGCACACTCACCACCTTACTGTAAGCATAACTACCTTTCTTGTCAACCACCTTCAACCGATAGTAGTAGCATGGCACTGTTGCTTTTGTTGATGCATCATCGAATTGATAATTAGCAGTAAGCGTATTTCCTTTTGCAGTTACAACGCCCACCTTCACAAAGACAATTCCATCAATGCTACGCTCCACCTCAAAACTAGCTACATCAGTTTCATTTACCGTTGCCCAATTGCATTGTACACTTTTGTTTACAGTTAGAACAGCACCAAAATTCAGCAATTTAACTGGCAATGGGAATGATGTTTTGATAACCACATTATTAGTGGTATCGCTATAGTTACCTAACTTATTCAAGGAGCGTACATAATAAACATAGTTACTACTAGGAAGCACGGTAGAATCCACAAAAGAAGTATCCGAAACAATGGCTAGTAGACTATCCCCTCTGAAGATGCTATAACCATTAACCAACGTATCTGCCGATGCATTCCAGCTTAGACTCACTGCATTACTGCCATTTGCCACTCCAGAAAGAAGTACAGGTTTTGCTGGCGCAATGTTATCTACCCATATCGTCTGATAAACAGTTGTTGCAGCATAAATACCAGTTGACGCTCCGGTAGTACCCACCTGATAGGCGCCTACCACAATCGGAACAGGAAACTTTGTTCCTTCATGTAACTGAGTTAGCACCAACTGATTTCCTACAATTACGGCTGGTCCGTTTCTTACAAAATATTCCACAGGCAAGCCCGAACTCGCTGTTGCCTTCAAAGTAACGGCTCTCGTGTTGACATCTATGTTGTTGACTGGAGGGAAAGAAATAGTCTGATTCTTGAATCCAGGCATCGTACTTTGTGTTCGCACTATTTCTACATTCCTGAGCGAGGCAGCTACCGTATCATTTCCTTCTTTGTACAAAGACACATAACTCTGAGTGTAAGCACCTGCACTTGGAGAGAACCGATCAAACCTTAACTTGAAAGTCAGGTTTCCTAAGTCTTTGTAGCAGCTAGCGTTACAACGCGATTTCACTGGAAGATTAGTGATAGGCAAATAGGTTACGCTGGTATCAAGCAACATTTTAGTACTCAACTTCATCGGCACTTTCAAGGTATCTTTTGTGTTGGCAGAAGCAGTATCAATAGGCCATGGTTTATCGAAAGAAGAGACTGTCAACTTCATAATGTTGGTACTATCCATAAACTTATAACCGTCTTTGTTATGGTAACTATATACTGCCTCAAACAAAGTATCGGGTGTACCATCTAGTTTTAGAATAGTAAACTGTTCTATTTTCTTAGGAAATTCTTTAACAGCCACTTGCTCGCAAGTTCGCGCCATTTCTTCATCAAAATACCATTCTGTTCCTTTCTTACTTCCTTTAAATTGGTTGTAAGGAGCAGGTTGACGATACTTTGTGGTATCTTTTGCATTGAAGAAGTTTTGATCAACCAACCACCCCTTAGTGAAATCCAATGACTTCAATACTGGCTTAACAGTTGGGTCTGTAGGATACACATCGGGCAATCGCGCCGCACAAGCCTTATCTATAAACATAGCTAGTATATGCAAGGCTCTTGGCATAGCATTAAAATGTCCTTCATAAATATCTTTCAAACAACCACCATATTCCATTCCGGGCTTATATACTCCTGTACCATCATCATTACGGTAGATGCCCGTAAATCCTGCTCCATTACTTTGGGTTACAGGCCGCATCCTTCCTGTGCCATTCTTAAACATCCCATCGATTGTTTCTGGCAAAAAGCCTTGCGCATAAAACAAGATCGGAACATCTTTCATAGTATGATTAGTAGCTGGTGCAGACGAACTTCCTCCATTTCCAATACCCTTATAGTAGGTGTAGATGTTGGGCACGCCCGATTTGATAGGAATGGCAGCAATACACTTTGTATTGTCGCGCATGGCCACATGAAAAGGAAAGTCCATGTAGGCAGAATGCGCCATGGGTATAAATGGAGAGTTTACTAGTTCGGGATGGTTACTCATTGCGGCAAAGGCGGCTATGATACTATCCATTTTTGCAGCAGCAGAAGGAATGGTAAAATCAAAACTCAAATTGTTGGGTGGCGCCATCAGAGACGTCCTGAAAGTATTCAGTACCAAAGATGCCAATCCCCACTTCTCTGCCACCTTTCTTACTTCAGAATACTCTTGTACTTGTCGTTCGATGTTGTTATTAATACAAACCATAATTCCCTTCACCACTTTCGTGTGTGGCGGAATCCATAAATAAGCCCCTTGCGAATTGGGTGCATCACTCAGATAATACTGATAGACCGAATTAATATCTTCTGTTTCGGCTAGTTTCTCCCCCTTTGCAATGGCATTACTTCTGTTTAGAGAATCTGTAAACAATACCCTGATGCTGTAGCCAACATGATAACCCGGAATTGTTACAGGCAATGATGTAATGCTCGCCTTGCTATCATGCGGAATCAGTATTCCCAAACCGATGGCTGAGTCAACTACATTTCCCATTCCATTCAATATCTGCACCACCAATCTTCCTGTGGTATCGCGCGTCTGGCTATTGTTTCTGATGTCGGCAGTGATGGTGATTAAACCAGAATCAAGTCCAAAGTCATTCACCAGCACTCCATTTTGCCAATATTGTGTGTTCAACACCTGAATTTGAGGTTGCACTGCTGTTTGAGCCATCCATCCACTGTACAACCCATAGTTACCCAAAGAATCCTGAGGCAACAATTCTATGTATAGATACTTGCCTACCAAAGCTGTATCAATAGAATACGAGATTCCCTTTGCAGCAGTGGCAACACCAGTTGCCAGTTGTTTGTAATAGCCTAGATTGAAGGAATCGGACACATAGACAGTATAGAATGTTCCTTTTTCTGGAATATTGTTTGGACTGGAATAAGTATAATCCAAATGCACCATTGCCGTAGCAGCTACGGTGCCTGTTTGCCTGATGGATTGAATCAATTCCGACCCATTGTGTGCTGCAACAGGTGTAGCTGTTACAAATGTCACAGGCTGACCGGTCACAAAACCAGATGCAGTAGCAGGATAAACCCTGAAAGCAAGATATTTGCCTAAGTCGTTTTTGGTGATACTATACACTGGTTTTGTTGCCCCCGGAATTGCAACAAAGGGGCCACCCGGATTCTTTGATGACAACCATTGCAAAGTCGTCCCCGCAGTATCTTGCCCGGTA
>CANGFK010000291.1 GCA_947452925.1 Chitinophagaceae bacterium
AGTTTGGCGTTTCATTATTTGATACCAAAGAAATAAACCTGAATGGAAATATCAAACTAACCAGTTTGGTTACATTTAATAATTGGAAACTGTCTACCAAAACACAAATTGGTGGCATAGATTGGGTGCAATCGCCGAGTGTTTCTATTGCTGGTAAGGATATACCTATTACTTATTTAATTAATCCTGCCATTGGGTTGTTTAAAGGAAAGCTAGGAAAGATGGTAGATGATGCCATTGAAAAATCGGTTGATTTAAAGCCCTATGTCTTGAATACTTTAGATCAAATCAGTAAGCCGGTTCAGGTAAATAACGATTACCATGTGTGGTTTGCTATGCAGCCCTTGGAGTTATATACTAATAAAGCGGTGGTTGCCAACAAAAAAATAAGTATTGTAATGGGGATGAAGGCCTACTTGGAAACTGCCGTTAACTCCAAACCTACCCTCAGATTTGATAAAAATAAGTTGCTACTGTTGGCAGCAGATAAGTTGCCAGACGATTTTGGGGTAAGTGTAGCTAGCATTGTTACCTACGAAGCGGCAGCAGCTTTGATGAAACAAAACTTTGTGGGCAAACCCTTTCAGTCAGGGAGTCGTTCAGTAACCATTACCGATGTTGCTATGTGGGGTAAGGATGGTAAAATGATTGTAGCATTAGACATGACTGGTTCTGTAGCAGGCAAGTTTTATTTGTCAGGAATTCCCTCTTACGATACTTCTAAGCAAGAAGTGTATTTTGATAAGCTTGACTTTGTGCTGGATTCAAAAAATAAATTAATATCTCTAGGCGATTGGTTTGCTCATGGATTGATTGCAAAAAAGATAAAAGAGAACTGCAGATACTCCATCAAAGACCAGTTGTTGCAGGGAGAAGCTACATTGAAAAACTATCTTAATAATTCACAACCAACCAAAGGAGTTAGAGTTAATGGTAAAGTAAATCAGCTAATACCAGGTAAGATCAACCTAACACCCAATGCAATAGTAACCATGATTACCGCCAATGGGAAGGTTTCTATCAGTGTAGATGGAATGCAATAGTTATAAGTGATTGCAGCAATGTGAAACTTTGTGGGTGGACATTGAGAAGTAGTCATGTCTAAAGTAGAAGTCTTTACTTAAATCCTTTACTTTGCCCCTCATGCTTCAGTTGCAACAAATAACATTGGTACAGTTTAGGAACTATGTACAACAGCAATTCTCTTTTACGGAGAAGGTGGTTGGTATTTGTGGGCCTAATGGAAGTGGTAAAACCAATTTGCTAGACGCTATTTATTACTTGGGCTTCACCAAGAGTTATTTCACTAGGAATGATGGGCAGAATGTGCATCATGGTCTGGCAGGAATGCGTTTGCAAGGACGGTTTATGTTGGATAATGAGCCGCAAGATGTAGTATCTATCCTGCGGGAGAATAACAAGAAGGAGTTTAGCCTGAATGGGGATGAATATAAGAAGTTCAGTGAACATATCGGTCGGTTTCCTTGTGTGATGATTGCGCCAGATGATATTGCATTAATCATTGGCGGCAGTGAAGAGCGCAGAAAGTTTATAGATACCATCCTGTCGCAGATAGATTCTAGTTATTTGCATCACCTTATTGATTATAATAAGGTATTACAACAGCGAAACAGTCTATTAAAACAAGCGGCTGAGCAGGGGCGGATTAATGAGGCATTGTTGGAGGTATTTAATGAACAGCTATCCATAAATGGAGAATGGATTTATGAGCAGCGTACTAAGTTTATGGAAACATTTCTTGAATTGGTGATAGCGTTTTATACGCGTATTGCAAATAAAGATGATGCAGTATCCATTGCTTACGAAAGTGATTTGCAAAAAGGTAAAATGTTGTCTCTGCTTCAAACTGCTAGACAGAAAGATGCTGTTTTGCAAAGAACAACTGTAGGTATTCATAAGGATGATCTATTGATACGAATGGATGAAACAAGCTTTAAGAACGATGCTTCACAAGGGCAACGAAAGAGTTTATTATTTGCATTAAAGCTTGCTGAATGGCAAATATTAAAAAATGAAAAAGGATTTTCTCCCATTCTGCTGTTGGATGATGTATTTGAGAAATTAGATGAGCAACGTATGCACAATCTGCTTGAATGGGTGTGTACCGACGATGGTAGTCAGGTTTTTATAACAGATACGCACTCAGTACGTCTACAGAATCAATTGAACGAAATAAAAGTGGGATTTCAGTTGTTGGAGTTATGATGCTATGTATAGAGTAGTATTTTTGCAAATATTTTTATAATGGTGGGCTAAAATAATAAAATTGCAGTAAATTATCTGTCTAATTATTAAATAATAAAAAAAGCTACTGTTACAATAATCTACTATTCAGAACTATATATTAGCATTTGTAAAAGAAAGTGGCAGGTAGTTTTTTGATAAAGTGGTTTTGAGAGGGCGAATAATAAAAATAGAAATAGTTGTCTTGAAGGAATAAAAAAAGTGAAACTCATTGCTGAGTTTCACTTTTTTGTTAAGCTGTAGGGGGAGGGGTCGAACCTCCACGAGGCAGTTAGCGATAGTACAAAGTTCAGTGGTCCACCCTGGTCGAGTAAGTATTGCTACAATCCGGCTCTATGCTATGTTTATCCCGTTATCCTCACCCCCGAGACAAGAGGGCATGTCTGCCAAAAGTTTCATCACCCCACAGTATTTAGAACTCATCTCACACCGTTTTTCGATTTGAGAGTGCAATATTAAGTGTATATCTTGATATGTTGCAAATATTTTAAGCTATTTTTTAAAAGTTTAGAAATTATGCAGTATATTGGCAAATATTTTAAATAATTTCTAATATGGATACTAAGGTTTCTTTAAAATTACAGCTTGACAAACTAGATCTTCAGATTATTCGGGAAATGATGAATGATGCAGAAATATCTTATGCCGATTTGGGTAAGAAGCTTTTTGTATCTGGAGGTACTATACATGTCCGAATTAAAAAGCTGGAGGAACTGAAAGTAGTTACAGGAAAAAAACTTTCCATTGATGTCCGTGCATTGGGGTATGATGTGATTGCTTTTATTGGCATTTACCTGGAAAAAAGCTCGTTGTATGATGATGTAGCCAAAGAATTGCGCAAAATCCCACAGGTAGTACGTGTAAACTATACAACTGGAAATTACAGCATGTTTGCTGAAATCGTTTGTAAAGACATTGTACAGTTGAGGTATGTATTGCACGATGAGTTGCAGAAGATCAAAGGAATTGAGCGGACAGAAACCTTAATTTCATTGGAGGAGAGCTTTAATCGAACGGTTGTTATTGAGGATTAACTTTTTTAAGGCATAGAATGTCATATAAGTAGCTACATCGTTTTTCCAATTATTCTTATTTATTGGGATTATCTAATAGTGTAATTCCTTCAAAAATCGTTACTTCGCAGAAAGGATTATACCATTATCGTCTCTACTTAATTGAATGGATTATGCACAAGAAGAAAGTACTTTGTTTCGGAGAATTATTATTACGCATATCCCCCGCAGCCACAGAAAATGAGTTTTCGGAAAAGCAGCCGATGTTGTTGTATATGGGTGGTGCAGAAGCAAATGTTGCAACCGCATTGGCGGGATGGAATATTCCAGTCAAGTATTGTACTGTTTTGCCAGATAACTTTATGAGTAGGCATGTGGTTGACTATCTGGAATTCAAAGGGATTTTTACCTCGTCTATTGTTTATGCTGGTAATAGAATTGGAATTTATTTCTTGGAAAGAGGAGCTGATTTAAAAGGGAAGATGGTATATGATAGAGAACATTCTTCCTTTTCTGAACTAACAACTGGCGTAATAGACTGGGATAAGGTATTTAGAGATGTTTCTTGGTTGGACTTTACAGCTATTAGTCCTGCTTTGAATCAGAACGTAGCAGATGTGTGTCTGGAAGCGGTAGAAGCGGCTTCTAGGAAAGGAATTACTATTTCACTGGATTTAAATTACAGGGCACGCCTATGGAAATATGGTAAGCAGCCTGTTGAAATAATGCCAAAGCTTGCTGAATATTGCGATGTGATTATGGGTAATATCTGGAGTGCGCATACATTGCTGGGAATTGAGTTGGATGAACAAATACATGAAAAGAATAGTAAGCAGGCTTATCTGGATCATTCTGAAAAAACTTCAAAGGCAATTATAGAGCAGTTTCCTAAGTGTAAAGTAGTAGCGAATACATTCAGGTTTGATAGTAACGCAAATAATTTATTGTATTACACTGGATTATATACTGAAGGGAAGCATTATGCATCTCCAGAATTTACTTGTGAAGGGGTGGTAGACAGAAGTGGTAGTGGTGATTGTTTTATGGCTGGATTGATATACGGACTATATAATCAGCATTCGCCACAAGAAGTTTTAAACTACGCTACAGCTGCTGCCTTTGGTAAACTACAAGAGATGGGAGACTCTACAGATCAGGATGTGTTTACCGTTAAGAAAATGGGAAGAAGTAATAGCTAGCACTAGCATACATAAATCAAAAAGGGCTAATCAGATAATTTATCTGATTAGCCCTTTTTGATTATAAAAAGTTACTAGCCTTAGTTCTTAATTACTTTAACGGAAGTATTACCAGTTTCTACTGTGTAAACACCTTTTGCTAAATTAGAAAGCTGAAGGTCGGTAGCGTTTGTACCAGCTTTAAGAATTACTTGCTTTACCAATTTGCCATCAGTACCGATAATTCTTGCAATTGCATCTGTTGTTGATGTGCTGTAAGATAGCTTAGTCAAG
>CANGFK010000292.1 GCA_947452925.1 Chitinophagaceae bacterium
TGTGGCATGAACTTTCATTGCCGCTCCAATAATCTTTTGAGTTATGTCCTTGTACTTCAGTTCAATCATACCCTATTTTTACTTTCTTCCCTTTAATCTACACAATTCTTTTAAATCTAGGTTCAGACTAGATAACAGTTGATTTTCTCAACTCAATATTTTCATGATTCACTTCATCCGTAATTCTATGCCCTACATAATCGGCAATCAATTCGCCAAGGGTGGAGGTAAAATAAAAGTTGATGGGATCAATATCTTTCGTAACGAACTTATTGTTCAATGTCCAGGAAACGGCTTCCCTCACCCTATTTGCTTCTTCATGCAATTGGAAATAATCCAACATCATGGCAGCAGACAAGATAGAACCGATTGGATTGGCAATGTCTTTTCCGGCAGCTTGGGGATAAGAACCATGAATAGGCTCGAATAAAGCTGTGATATTTCCAACTGAAGCTGAAGGCACAAGCCCCAAAGAACCATTCAGCGCACTCGCTTCATGGCTGATGATATCACCAAACAAATTCTCTGTAAGTATTACATCAAACTGTTTGGGATTAACTATTATCTGCATCGCTGCATTATCAGCAAACATATAATTTACTTCTACATCTGGATAATGGGTAGCAATTTCTTTAACCACCTTTCTCCACAAACGGGAAGTTTCCAACACATTAGCCTTATCAACTAAGGTTAGTTTCTTACGACGAATCTGTGCATTCTTAAAAGCAAGATGTGTAATCCTATCAATTTCAGCAACACTATAATTACAAGTATCAGTAGCATTAAAGCCATCGCCACTTGTATGTTTCTCACCAAAATAAATTCCTCCGGTAAGCTCTCGATAAATAACTAAATCAACTTCTTCCAATAAAGATTCTTTCAGCGGAGATAGGTGAGATAAGGAAGGATAAATTCTTAAAGGACGAATATTACAATAGAGCTGAAGTACTTTTCTGATTGCCAATAAACCTTGCTCTGGACGAACCTTTGCACTTGGGTCATTATCATACTTCGGATGTCCTACAGCGCCAAACAAAATAGCATCACTCTCTAGACAGGTAGTAATAGTTTCATCTGGCAACGCACTTCCTGTTTCATCGATGGCTACCGCCCCCATTAAGCAATGTGTATAATGAAATTCGTGACCATAATGTTCAGCCACAGCATTTAGTACCTTGATAGCCTGATTGGTTACTTCTGGACCAATTCCATCACCTGAGATAACCGCAATATTCTTTTTCATAATTTAAATGTTTATGGCAATAGGTGCAAGGTTAAATGTATTATGTAATAGGAATTAAGCAGTTGCTGCAACTTTTAACGATTCAGGTATCATTAAATGTAAATCCTCGTCCATCACTTCCTTCTTGCTATCTGCTACTTGAAGGAATAATTGGTATAGATTATCTATTTCGTCGCGGTTGAACTGGTAACCTAATTTGTGTAAACGGAAAGCCAAAGCACTACGACCGCTACGGGCAGTCAATACAATCTTAGAAAGGTCTGCTCCCACTTCGGCAGGATCAATGATTTCATAGGTAGTCGCTTCCTTCAAGAAACCATCCTGGTGGATTCCACTAGAATGAGAAAAAGCATTCGCCCCCACAATTGCCTTATTAGGTTGTGTGGGAACACGCATTGTTTCACTTACCTGACGGCTAAGTGGATGTAATAATTTAGTATTTACATCAGTATATAATCCTAATTCTTTGTGTTGTTTCAATACCATCACCACCTCTTCCAATGCAGTATTACCAGCACGTTCTCCCAAACCATTGATGGTACACTCTATCTGACGGGCACCATTCATCGCACCTGCAATGGAGTTGGCAGTCGCCAAACCAAGGTCGTTATGGCAATGGCAAGAGATGATTGCACGATCTATGTTTGATACATTATTCTTTAAATAAGCTATAATAGCGCCATATTGATGAGGCAAGCAATAACCTGTAGTGTCAGGTATATTAACCACAGTTGCACCGGCACCAATTACAGATTCTATCAATTTTGCTAGGAAAGGAAGGTCTGCACGGCCTGCATCTTCTGCATAAAACTCTACATCATCTACAAAGTTTTTGGCAAGCTTAACTGCTTTGATAGCTCGTTCTACGATGTCTTCTCTGGTAGTGTTGAATTTATATTTGATATGATTATCAGAAGAGCCAATACCTGTATGAATACGTGGGCGTTTTGCATATTTCAATGCCTCACCAGCCACTTCTATATCTTTTTGAACAGCACGTGTTAGTCCACAAACAGTTGCATTCTTGATGATTTTAGAAATCTCATTAACGCTTTCAAAATCCCCGGGTGAGGAGATGGGGAAGCCCGCTTCAATAATATCTACGCCCAAAGCCTCCAAAGACAAAGCCAATTCAATCTTTTCTTTTGTATTTAGTTTACAACCTGGCACTTGTTCGCCATCCCTAAGTGTCGTATCGAAAATATGAATCTTGTTATCTGACATTTAATCTTATTTTGAATGTTAAATTTTATGTTTTAAATCAAAGAATTAGTGTTGTTAAAACGGTTATTCTATAATTAATCGACAAACTTAGCCACTCTACTTTTATATTGCATGTCAAAATAGATGAATTTTTACGTTGTATAAACCACCTATATTTGAATATAATTCAATAACAGCAAGGGTTTTACCATAATTTGATTACAATGCCTAATAGGAGTACAGATAACTTATTTCAGCTGATAAAATCGATGCAAAAGGGGGAAAAGCGCAACTTTAAACTTTATGTGCAACGGAATGCTGCCGATGACAACTTAAAGATTATCCATCTTTTTGATGCATTGGACAAGATGCAGGAGTACGATGAGGTACAGTTGTTTAAGAAGATTCCTAGCCTTTCTAAGGCACAGCTCTCCAATACCAAGGCGCACTTATATAAACAAGTACTGAGTAGTCTTAGATTACTGAAGGATGACGATAACATAGATATTCAACTCCATGAACAAATGGATTTTGCCAAGATCCTCTACAATAAAGGGCTGTATCACCAGAGCCTGAAAGTGTTAGATAAGATTAAGGAACTAGCAAAGTCTGCCAACCAGATAACGTTTCAACTGCAAGCTGTTATCTTCGAAAAGAAGATTGAGACGCTCCACATCACCCGTAGTATTGGCAATCGAGCTGATGAATTGAGTTTAGAAAGTGATACCATCAACAATCATTTGCTTTTAGTAGGCAAACTTTCCAACCTTGCTTTGCAGTTGTATGGCTGGTATATTGAACATGGGCATGCACGGGATAGTAAAGATGTGCATGCCATCAAGTCTTTCTTCGAAACCAACCTACCCTCTTATCGCATCGACGAAATTGGGTTTTATGAGAAGTTATATCTGTTTCAATCGTATTGCTGGTATGGTTTTATTCTGCAAGATTTATTAATGTATTACCGATACACCCGTAAATGGGTAGAGCTTTTTGAGGAATCGGAACAGATGCAACACATAGAACCCGGACAATACATCCGTGGTTTGCACAATCTGTTGAGTGCGCATTTTAACCTGAGTAATTATGAAAAGTTTGAGCTGGACTTGCAGAAGTTTGAGGCTTTTGCGGCTTCCCCTGCGGCGACTAATACACAGAATGCTGCCATACAGACTTTCGTTTACCTGAATATAGCCAAGATAAATAAGCACTTTCTGGAAGGAACTTTCACAGAGGGGTTGCAACTGGTGCCTTACATTGAGGAGCGTTTAGACGAATATCATCTTCATTTGGATAAGCATCGGGTGTTGGTGTTCTATTACAAAATTGCTTGTTTATACTTTGGAAGTGGTGACAACGAAAAAGCTATTGATTACCTGAATAAGATTATCAACTTGAAGGTGAGCCTGCGGACAGACTTACAATGCTATGCCCGGTTGTTGCACCTGATTGCCCATTATGAATTGGGTAATTATGAGTTATTGGAGTATCTGATTAAGTCGGTCTATCGCTTTATGGCCAAGATGAATAACCTGAGTACGGTAGAAGAAGAAGTATTTAAATTCATCCGGAAGTCGTTCTCTTTATCTCCTTCAAAACTATTTCCTGCTTTTAAAAGTTTGAAAGAAAAACTAGAACGCCTTGAGTCTAATCCATTAGAAAGTCGCTCTTTTATGTACCTCGATATTATTGGCTGGCTGGAAAGTAAGATTATAAAAGTACCTGTTCAGGAGATAAGAAGGAGACGGTTTCTGGAGGGAAGAAAGGGGAAGTAGTGATGAATGATGAGTTATGAGTAAGAAATAGATACTGATGTTCTTATAAACATCCCAGCCATATTTGTAATAATGATATTGTATGAATACTGCGTTCTGTCAATAGTAATGCTTGTCAGAAAGAACGGGTTCTGCATAGTCAATAATACCTTTGTCTTGCAGTTCGGTTAATGATTGTTTTATTGGACTATAGTCTTTGTCTGCAAGAATTTCAATTACAAAATATCCTTCTTTGAATTTTTCAGACTTACAGTCCATAGAGTTGAAGATGTCACGAATGTCATTTGTCACAACAGATTTGTCCATAATTACAACTTGAATAAGTGAGTTGCCTGAATATTCAATGGTTTCCTTATAGGTCAACATTTTTTCCGTGTCGTCATACTCTGCAAATACAATGTCATCAGAAGCTATGGAAGCATAAAATGGAATGTTTTCAATCTTATATAACCCCTTATCCTTGTCAACAATTGTAGCCCACATTGTTTCAACTGTCCACTTGTTTAAAAGGTCGCTGTAA
>CANGFK010000293.1 GCA_947452925.1 Chitinophagaceae bacterium
AAGATAGCAGAAACAATTTGGATTTAATTGTTGCGACTTTCAACTTTAGGATTTCGTTAATGCCTTAGCGAATGCGAGAAGGTCATCAAAACGAAAATCTACAGTAGGATGGGGGTGTTCTGTATCGGGATTTGTGGTAGCTACAAACACGGTATTGATGCCCGCATTTCTACCAAACTTCATGTCACTTATTTTATTTCCAACCATCATACTCTTGCTGAAATCAATGGAAGGAAAGTCTTTCTTTGCCTGAAAAGCCATGCCTGCATTAGGCTTTCTGTTAGGCGAATCATCTTCTAAATCTGAGCAGTAATAAATCTTATCTACTCTACCATTTTTTCCGTTAATGGTAGACAGCATATTGGTATGGATACGATTAAGGTCATCAACCGTCATCAGTCCTTTACCGACTCCTTTTTGATTGGTGACCATTACAATTACGCCAAACTTGTCGTTCAATAGTTCTAAGGCTTCCAATACGCCATCATAAAACGCAAACTCTTCCCAGTTCCGGATGTAGTCCGCCTTCTTTTCGTGGTTAATTACGCCATCCCTGTCAAGGAAGAGTGTCCAGCTTTTATCTATTAAGTTTAAATCAATCATACTGAAATATGAAATATGAGGTATGAAATATGAGGTATGAAATATGAAATTTGAATTTAAGCAAGATAATAAACCATCATAAACCCTACTTGCTACTTTCTATCCTCATTTCATATTTCATAACTCATATTTCATATTTTAAAAAGTCTTTCTGTGCTTGTAAATAGTCTTGTGGTATTCCAATGTCAATGAAGTAAGCGTCTTGCACCAACCCACTCATCTTTCTTTGGCGGAAGTATGCTTCCATATAATCTTTCTCAAAGGAGAACTTCTCTGCGAATGATTCTGCAAGGAAGTTGGCGACATTTAATACATACAATCCACCATTTATTAATCCTGATTTATAATATTGTTTCTCTTTGAAGGATGCAATTGAGTCATCTTCATTTAATTCTACCACACCGTATCTGTCAAAGTCCGTCATTGGTTTGAGAGACAAAGTGCAATCAGATTTAGTATCAATATGCCTCTGCAATAAATCAGAGAGGTTTACATCAAACATGGTATCACCATTGGTGACAAATACGTTTTGTTCTGTTGCTTTTGTGCAGGAAAGATAAATTGCGCCACCCGTACCTAGAGGCTCTTTTTCTATTGCAAACTGAACATTTAAAGTAGGATAATCTTTGTTGATGTAATCTATAATAGCATCACTCATGTATCCCAGAGAAAGGATGAACTTAGTAACGCCCTGTTTCTGTAGGTAGTCAATTACATACCCAATAAAAGGTTTTCCATTGACGGGAGCCATGCATTTAGGTAAATCGGGTACGGCACTGCGTAACCTTGTACCCAATCCTCCAGCAAGGATGATTGCTTCACCCCTAACCCCTGAAGGGGGACAAGTAATACCCTGATTAATTGTTTGATTGTTCATAACACCTTTTTCTTGCGGAAACTTCAATGGCCCCTTTAGGGGTTGGGGTCAAATACTTTTTCTTCTACCAGTTCACAGATGATATGACCTAGCAATATGTGACTCTCTTGTATTCTTGGAGTTGTTGTTGAGGGAACATTGAAGAGATAATCGCTCAAAGGTTTCATTCCTCCACCGGTTGAACCAGTTAACCCGATAGTTACAATTCCCATTTCTCTTGCAACCTCAAATGCTTTAATGATGTTGGTTGAGTTACCAGAAGTACTGAAACCTAGTAATACATCTCCTTTTACGCCAATGCCATCTACGAGACGTGCATAGATTACGTCGTAACTATAGTCGTTGGCAACTGCTGTAAGGTAAGAGGTGTTGCAATGCAATGCCTCTGCTGGTAAAGCTTTTCTGTTCTTATAAAAGCGTCCACTAAACTCTGCTGCAAGGTGTTGTGCATCTGCGGCACTACCACCATTACCACAAAACAATACTTTGTTGCCAGCTGCAAAAGCATCGCTGATTACCTGCACAACAGAATCTATTGTTTTCAGCATCACCTCATCTTGCAAAAGAGATTGCTTTACACTGATTGAATCTTGTATCAGACCCTTAATTCTTTCACTCATGTAGTTACGATTTAATGATTCAAATGAAAGAAATGATTTTAAAACATCTCCTTTCACCATCCTTTTAAATATCAATTATTATTTATCAATTATCAATTAATGCCTATTGTGTCGTCCACGTTGTTAATCCGTGTTGCGTAAGCTGGTAGTTTTTTACTTCACCGCCAAACTTCAATAATGCTTCTATTACTTTATATCTGTTATTGCCCGGACAATAGAACGTCATAAAGCCACCACCACCAGCGCCACTAATCTTACCACCACTTGCTCCTGCCGCTTTTGCAGCAGTATATATTTCTTCAATCAGGCTATTGGTGATGCTCTTGGCCATCAATCTTTTTTGTTCAAAGCCATAGTCCAGTATTTCTCCAATCTCATGCAGGCGTCCCTTTAGTAGGGCTTCTTTCATCATCCTTGATTGTTCTTTCAGTTGGTGCATCGCATCTATCGAACCTGTATTCTTTTCCTTCACATTACTCTGTTGCTCCTTAATAATCGTGGCACTCTCTCTGCTAGTTGCAGTGTAATATAGAACCAGGTTGTTTTCCAGTTCGTTCAGGTATTCTTGTCTGATGCGCAATGGATTCACAATCACTTTATCATTACCATAGAATTCCATGAAGTTTACGCCACCAAATGTAGCCGCATATTGGTCTTGTTTACCCCCACTTAACTGAAGGTCGTTACGTTCAATGTCGTAGGCATAGTGTGCAATGTCGTAATCTCCCAAAGGCAGTTTAAGCATCTCCACAAATGCACCGATGATAGCTACTACCAATGTAGAAGAAGTTCCCAAGCCACTACCCGCAGGTGCATCTACAAATGTACTAAGCTTGAAGCCGCTTTGTTTGATGCCATAATCTTTCTGTATACGATTGTATACCCCCTTCAATAAATCTAGTTTTCCATTGATGGGGAGTGTTGCTGCCCATTCGTATTGCTCTTCTTCTTTTCTGTCCTGTGCCTGAACCGTAATTTTATTATCATCAGTTAGTTCTATGGAGGCATGTGCGTACAAAGAGAGGGTTGCATTGAGGATGGCACCACCAAATTCGTCGCTGTAAGGACTTACATCTGTTCCACCACCTGCCAGGCCAATACGTAAAGGAGCTTTACTACGATATATCATTTCGTCTTTTTTATCATACAACGGTCAGTTATCAGTAGAGAATATGCCAACAATTGTATGCGGCAAAGCAAAGCTTTTTTCGTTTACGAAAGCCTTAAATTAAAAACAAATAAAACTTTTTTATTACTAATTGATAGTATTCTTTAGCAATCTGTATGTTGTCTGGTGAATTGTTGGGAGAGATGGATACCCAGAATGTAAGTTTCGTTACTGAAGGATATGCTCTGAGGTCTATTAGATAGCACTACCAGATTCATTCCATTGATTTTAGACTCAATTGCGCGCCTTCTGGGTGATCGGGGTTTACAATTAGTTCTTGTCTTCTTGGATGAATCATTACATCCATTTCTTCCATTGGTATTGAACCTAACAATGGCTCTAAGTTTCCCGGAAGTACCATCGCACTACAGACGGCAGTTCTATTTGCAAACTTCACCATAATAGGACCAACTACATCATATTCATTTATCCTTCCATCAGCCAGAATTGCCTTTCTCTTTTCAATAAATGAAAAGCCAAGTTGTGCTTGTATGGTTTCATTTATTGCCATCTCATACGCCCCACTATCCACCAACATACTAATAGATAATTCCCTTATTTCTTCTTGACCAATAAAATGACGCTTAGCCATCGCTACATCGTCTGCATTAATTAATTTTATATCTGCGTACACTAAACCCATAATTGTAATTTAAGTAAAGATAGTTGGTTAAAAGGTTTATTGTGGTGTATAATATCAATCTATCAATTGTCCATTCTCAATTCTCTTTCTCCATCACCACATTTACTAATTCCAGTAGCTGCACTTTTACTATTTATGCATATTTCAGTTACAAACGGGTTTGACTAAAAGGGACAAGTGACCTGCTATCGCTCAACACTTGCTCCAGTGGGAAGCTATAACTTAATTACTCACTAGTTCCTGTTTTGTTTCTACCCAGTTAATAATTTGCTCTGCTTCTTCTAGTCCTGCACTACATACTTTAACATTGAGGTTGCCATCATAGCCCATTGCCAGATGTAGGTTATTATAGGCAGAATTAAATGTGTTTAGTACTTTCTTATCAACCTTCGCAAGTTCTTCCTGGTACCAGTCTATACTTTTCCTTCCCTTCTTTTTTATTCCAAACAAACCATCCAAGGCTTCCAAAACACCACTGTAGGCAGTATTACCCGCCATCTTCACATACTTTTTGTCTTTGTAATAACCGTCTTCTTTCTGTTCCTTCTCCCGCAGAATCTCTTTTGCATTGTCCAAGTAACGATGTGCCTCTGCGATGTGTTTCATTTTATTATTTGTGTAAAGATAATTTTTTGACCACTTGTCAATTAAATAAGATTAAACCTATTTGCCCCCATTCTCAAACTATCAATTATCCATTCTCAATTATCCACCCTCCTTCTCCATCACCACATCTACCACTTTCACCACACCGTTTTCTTTTACAAAGTCAATGGTTTGTGGTGCATAGCCGGGCAAGCTCGCCATCAGTTCTAGATCGCCATATAG
>CANGFK010000294.1 GCA_947452925.1 Chitinophagaceae bacterium
AGAAGAAGTGAATTTCTTGCAGATATGGATTGAACCAAAGCTCCAGAATATCAATCCACGCTATCAAAAAAGATTTTTCCCAAGAGAAAAGAGGGTCAATACACTTCAGACTATCGTTAGTAATGAAGAAGGACAACAACACTGCTGGATAAATCAGAATGCTAAACTAAGTCTGGGATACTTCACCGAAAAAACAGAAATAACCTATACACTTCCTGAAACGAACAAGTGTGTCTATATTTTTGTCACCGAAGGAAGGGTTAATATCTGTGGAACAGACATTGACAAAAGAGACTCCATCGGCGTTTGGGAAACAGGCATGATACCATTGCACATTGAAGCAGACTCCAGTTTTATTGTGGTGGAAGTACCTATTAATAATTAAGTAGAGTAAGACATAGCGGTTATTCTTTCAAAGGAAGCCTATCCCCTACTTCACAACTCATAACTAAGTATACATGAACATAGAAATAATATCAGGAAGCCCGAGGGCAGGAAGTGTTACCGTGCGGGTGGCAAAGTATTTACAAAACTACCTGACAGAACATAACAAGAATCATTCTGTAGGGTTGATTGATGTGAGAGAATGGAAGTTGGGACAGTTGCAAAATGTTTTCAATTCAGTCACAGCCACTCCAGATGAATTTAAGCCATTGGCAGAAACAATGTTTGCAGCAGATGCTTTTATCATTGTAACACCAGAATACAATGGCAGTTTCACCAGTGAAATAAAGAATCTCTTCGACCATTTTCCCAAGCAAGCACGCAAAGCATTTGGCTTATGCACCGCATCTGTCGGCGCATTGGGAGGTGCAAGGGGCACACAACCATTACTATTGTATGTTCCAGCTTTGTTCGGAATTGCCAGTCCGAGTTTGTTGATAGTACCTTTTATAGACAAAAAGTTTAATGAACAAAATGAACTGATAGACCCTTCATTCGAAAAGCAGATACATGTTTTCACCACAGAATTCCTATGGTTAGCAGAACGCCTCATCAGCAATTAATGAAGAAATAACTAAAGGATAGATGCGCAATCAGAGTTGACAAAACAATGGCGTTTGATGTAGTCTTTTACTTTTTATCCGTTTTCAGCGAGATAGACAGTGACAGTTTGGTATTTTTTCCTTTAATTTGCAGCCCATAATGGTTCGGTAGCTCAGCTGGATAGAGCGTCATCCTTCTAAGATGAGGGTCATTGGTTCGAATCCAATCCGGATCACACAATACAAGAAAAAAGCTTTGTAACTATTGATTACAAAGCTTTTTGTTTATTGGGGGAATTACACTTAGAATACCCTTTTATAATCATTCATTTTAGTAACAACGAGTTCATGAAAGTGTTATGAACTAGACTTCGCATTCCAGACTATTGTTTTTTTGTTCTAAATGCACTTTCGTATTTTTCTATCCATTCTTTTACAGTCATTTTCTGCATCAACTCACCAATAAGTTCGTAAGGAATTGCATCCATCTTTTTAAACCGAACACAACTTTTTCCCATATCCAGCTTTTGTTTACTGTGTTTAGGATACGCTTGTTGGAACCATTGCAACAATACAGGGTCTGCATAAATACCCATGTGATAGAAATTAATAGAGCCCTTTTGAGAGGCAATTCCGGCAAACGGCAGCGGCTCGCTTGGCTTGCAATGGTAACCAGCAGGATAGAGTTTGTGTGGAACTACATAGCCCAAACCTCCATAACTGATGGCTGCTTCAAAACCTTCTGGTAGATTATTTACAATGGTATCATGAAGTTTATTAAACGGTTCTGCTCTGTCTTCTGGCAGACTAGTCAGAATTTCGTTTACTGTTTTTCCCACTGCTTTCATGTTGTAAATTTATTATTCAAATGTAGTACACATTCAGTTTGTGCTAGTCCTTGTTTATTATTTATAGTCCTTTTAAAGTTTGTGCTGTCGCCAAGCAGGAGACCCTGACATTCATGTGCTAGTGGATGAATATTAAATTCTATCCGTTTCCTGTATCTTTTTCTCGTTTACAATCTTAAATTTACCATTGATAAATTTCAATGTTGTTTTATAGAATAATGATGGGCAACAGCCCGGATCGTTATGGGCAAGCATACTCATTTTGCCAACTAAACAACCATTTTTAATTTGGGCAGGATAAAATTTAGCATAATAACTTTTTACACTACCTATACTATATGAATCATATTTTTTATAAAAACAGTAGCCCCCTTTAGTGCCTAAAAATATAAACACATCATTCCATATTGCATGTGTACCCCCTGTAGCCCAGACAGATACAACAACATCATTCTTTCCATCTCGGTTAATATCGCCTTTTAAAAGAAGGTTTGGCAATGGAATAGATCTCGAAAAATAACTATATCCGTCTTTGACATAGTTAATCTTTAAGTTTCCATCCTCTTTAGTTATTTTAAGTTCTGCAGATACTTCTTGTTTCAGTTTCTCCAATTCCGGCTGATAATACTTTACTACAAAATTTACTATGCTATCTTCATTAACAATTATTGTATTGTTTGAAGTATCACTTTGTGCAGTCATCAGACTTTCAGTATTTCCAGTTACGCCCAAATTTTTAGCTCCTTTTATTGTTTTTATGGGTTGCGAATAAGACAATGCAGGTACCAACATGAAGGCTATTATAAGTTTTATATCCATAAAAATATATAGTTTTTAATACTAATAATTGAGGTTCATTTTTTTAATATTTAGCTAAGATAATAGTTATGATTCAATTATAGAAGAATATAGAACCAATATACTATCCCGAATTAGTATACCTACAGCCGCTGCTACACGCGTCTCGTCTGGCTACGCTACAATAAAAGAACTTATTTATTACCAATCTTCATCTTAGAGAATGAACGCGTGAAACACGCGCACTAGCCATTGTAGATTGTAGCGAGTGACGCGGACTAGCTAAGCACTAGCCCTTGTAGATTGTAGCGAGTCACGCGCACTAGCTAGGAGTTTGTTCGGTCACCAGCCATATTTGCAATACTGATGTTACCTGCTGCCATATTTCAGTTTTTGTCTGTCGTTACGCCAATTATAACTCCAAAGTCGCCGTCTGTTTGTGTCCAATTTTGTTCAGGAAGATATGTCCTTGAAACAAGTCCGTCAAGATACAAAGCGTTTTTGCAACCCATTTTTTTAAAGTAGTTTGCAAAGTCATAGAAATTTATTTCCTCTTTTGACATGGCAAAAATGATTTTATTGTCTGGCAAAATCCCGACACCGTTTCTAATGTTCAGATTCGTTGAACCTTCCTTGAATGCCGAATGAATTTGCCCGTCAATTACCAGCATTGGTCCTGATTGGGTTGCATACTTTACTTTCCCTTTGTTAATGAAATTTGTCGTGGTGCAAATAGTTGGCAAATTGTCAACTGTGATATAAAAAACACCATTGGGTTTTAAATAAAAATTTCCTTTCGCACTTGTCGTGTCTAAAGGTGCCATTTGTTTTTGGTTTTCAATGAAGAGTCCTTGCGGCGAATTGTCCTGTTTGTACATTCCTCCATTCATTGCAAACAATAACTTTTTATGTTTTTTGTTTAGCCAATCCTTCAAATTCTGAATGCTTTTAAAGTTTTCTTGCTTTTCGGTTTTCCAATAAAATTTTATGTCTTGCTTTTTTGCGTCAACTATATAACTTACAAAATGGGTGTCAGGACTTTCTTGTCGTTGGGAAAAAACAAATATTCCTGCTGTCACAAGAATGATAAGTGTTATCAATTTGAAAATTCTGTTTCTGTTCACGGACTGTTTATGAATGGTTGCAGCCAACTCTTAAATAGACGCATGTTTGTTATCAAGGCTCAAAATCATAATTATCCTTCAAACCCTTTGCCTGCATCATTTCAATAGCGAATATAGGATTTTATTTCATTGCGTACATTTTGTATTGTTACCTATGCGTACATATTGTATTGTTGGGGTGCGTACTTATTGTATTGTTTGGTTTTCTTTTACTGCCAAACTTCTCTTTTCAGTTGCTGGACAACATCCTTACCTGCCTCAACCCTAAAAACCTGTGAATTATACAAATTATCACTACAATAGTATAACAAACAAGAAGCGCACTACCACCACCTTTGTTCTCTAATTAAACGATGGCTATGAAAAAGTCTTTTAACATCACCTGCGCTTCCTGCTTCTTATTTACAACAACAATCTCCGTTTTTCATCCCTCTAAAGGACTTCTTAGGGCTGGTTGACACTTTTGGGCTCGCTCATTAAACGAAATGAGTACCTCATCAAGCATTATGAGTTACTCATTAAGCGTCACGAGCCACTCATTAAGCGTTATGAGTTACTCATTAAGCGTCACGAGCTACTCATTAAGCGTTATGAGTTACTCATTAAGCGTCACGAGCTACTCATTAAGCGTTATGAGCTACTCATTAAGCGTCACGAGCCACTCATTAAGCGTTATGAGTCACTCACAAGACTTCACTTTTCTAAAAAAGGAAGTTTGTAAGTCAGCATAGAAGAATTGAATTAACACTTTTAAACATCAATTAAATTTTAAATCATGATAAATACACCGCGTTTTTACACAAAAGATACCGATAACAATACCTATTTCGGCACATCGGTTGCCTACATTTCCGAACCTGCAAACAAACTCAGGTTGAAAGTAAGTGATGACTCGGAAACACTGATAGGCGGCGACTGGATACTTTGGGATGATAACTGGCAATTGTTTAGTGATGTTCTTAAG
>CANGFK010000295.1 GCA_947452925.1 Chitinophagaceae bacterium
ACCTTGCTGCAAGTGAGGTTCCTCTTTTAGTAGCAATAAAATAGTACAACGATGAGAATAGGTTCAGGCGTAGATTTTCACCAACTAGTTGAAGGCAGAGACTTGTGGATTGGCGGAGTCAAGATACCACACACAAAAGGCGCATTAGGACACAGTGATGCCGATGTATTGCTTCATGCCATCTGCGATGCACTGCTTGGCGCACTATGCTTGGGAGATATAGGCGTTCATTTTCCTGATACCTCTGGTGAATTCAAGAATATAGATAGTAAAATTTTATTGAAGAGAACGTACGATCTAATTACGAAAGAAGGCTATCAGGTGGTTAATATAGACACGACGCTTTGCTTGCAAGCACCCAAAATAAAACCTTTCGTACCACAGATGCAACAAGCCATTGCTTCCATTCTGAATATTACTATTAAAGATATTTCCATCAAAGCAACCACCACCGAAACAATGGGTTTTGTTGGTAGAGAAGAAGGTTTGGTGGCCTACGCAACGGTACTATTAGAGAAAATAAAAGGCATTTAACCACAACGCACGCAAAGATTTTTTAGGTACCCTTTTATAAACCTTACTGTTCATTGTGTTGCTTTTCTTTGTGCTCTTTGTGGTAAAATCTAATAGTCAATATCCATTTTCAAATTATCCCTCAAGGTTCTTAAAAGAGGATATTTGTTAGCCATTTTCTCAAAACGCTCCTTGCTGTTCAGTGGTTTCTCCACAATCTCTCTTTCACCTTCATTCACAACAAAATTGAAAACGATAAACTTATTGTGATGATGCCTTTGCAGATAATCTAGTATAACCGTCTTTTCTTGCTCAATAAATTTCTGTTGTAGTGTACTGTCCACTCGCACTGTAAACGTAGAGTCATCCACAATATCAATGGTACAGGTAGCAAAAGCATTAGCTTGAGAAATTTTCCCTTCCTCCTTCAACTTGCCAATAAAATGCTCCCAATGCGGTTGAAGAGATTCCAAAGTAACAGGTATCGGGTCTTTAACCACTTCCACAGAATACCTGTCACCATACTTATTCCGTAATGCATCCAGGATATTCCTTTTACCCCCACCGATTGCTGCAGGAGTATCACCAGCTTGTGTTGCAGGCTGATAAGCAGCTGATGCCGCAGGTTGAGGTTGGGGTGCCTGTATAGGTTGTGGCTTTATCACAGGCTCCAACACTTTCTGTGGTTCGGGAACAGGCTTCTTTTCTTCCACATATAGTTTGCCCGCAGGCGTCACTACTGTATTGGAAGTTATAACTATTTGTACTGGCTGAACAGGCTTATAGTTAATGGCTACCGGCCCATCAACTCGTTTTTTTTTTACAATATTACCATCCTGATTAGACAACTCAATAGCTTGTTGAAGGAAGTTTAGCTTGATAATAACCAGTTCCACGTGCAAACGCTTGTTTCGAGCCATCTTAAAACTTACTTCTGCTTCATTCAAGATATTCAAGGCACTCACCAGATAGCCAGCACTTACGCTTGCGGCCACACTTCTATACTTTTCTTGCATCCCCTCCACTACATCCAACAAATGAATGGCACGCGCATCTTTACAAACCAGAATGTTTCGGATAAATTCAGCAAAACCATTCAATACCATATCCCCTTCAAATCCTTTACGATTTATCTCATCATACAGAAGAATTGCGCCGGCCATGTCCTGCGCTATCAAAGAATCGAGTAGTTTAAAATAATAGTCGTGGTCAAGAATATTCAGGTGCTCCAGTGTGTTCTGATAGTTCACTTCACCACTCGTAAAGCTCACTATTTTGTCTAGTATACTCAAAGCATCACGCATACAACCCTCACTCTTCTGAGCAATCACTTGTAGTGAAGCCTTATCAGCCTTAATTCCTTCTTTGCCTATTATTTCTTCAAGATGTTCTACGGTGTCATTCGTAGTAATTCGCTTGAAATCAAATATCTGACAACGACTTAAGATAGTAGGTAGTATTTTGTGCTTCTCCGTAGTAGCCAATATAAAAATGGCGTAGGGTGGCGGCTCTTCTAGTGTTTTCAAAAAGGCATTGAAGGCACTTGCACTCAGCATGTGTACCTCATCCACAATATATACCTTGTATTTTCCTGCCTGTGGTGCAAAACGAACCTGCTCCACCAGACTACGTATATCATCTACCGAGTTATTGCTGGCTGCATCCAGTTCATGTATATTCATACTTGCACCTGCATCAAATGAAACACAGCTACTGCAGGTATTACAGGCCTCTCCTTCTGGAGTTTGATTAAGGCAGTTTATTGTTTTTGCCAATATTCTGGCACAAGTAGTTTTACCAACACCACGAGGCCCACAAAACAAAAAAGCATGTGCTAATTGATTGTTTTTTATAGCATTTTTCAATGTGGTGGTAATGTGGCTTTGCCCCACAACAGTGTTGAAATTCTGGGGACGATACTTACGAGCAGAAACAATAAATTTATTATCCATAACAGGCTTGCAAGATACAGAAAACACTTTTTGCGTGCAGTGGAAAGTAAGGCGTGTGTATAAATGTTTTAGCGAATAGAGAAAAGTAGGTTTGGCAAATAACAGTTTACAATAAAAAAGGCATCCTAGTCTGGATGCCTTTTGCTTATAAAGGTAATTTTGAAGTAGTAGAATTAATCATTGCACCTGATATCGCAACCGCCCACACTTACTTTTCCGGTATTTTCTTCAGTATATCCATCAGCAACTTCAATGAAAAATACGTTAACAGTGTAGTAATGGTGTAATACCAACTGATCATTCTTGCAGCAAGAAAAATCTTTTCTTGTGTCATAATGCTTGCCAATCATGTTTGTGAAAGAAGCAGTAATTGTTCCTAGGAATAACATTCCAGATATTGCTATTGTTGCTACGTGAAGTTTAAGATTTGCTATCATAATTTTATATTTTAATTGTCCTTATTTCTCTTTGTTTGACTATGCAAATGTGAATCCATTTGTATCCCTCAAAAATCCCTTGAACTAGGGGGGTATCTAGTTCTAAGACTTCAGAAGTCATTTTATCCCGCATTTTCAATCATATACGAAATAAAAAAGCCCCCGGTTTCGGGGGCTCAAAAGAGTTTTTAAAGTAAGATGTACCGTATCTGTGGTTAATAAGAAGCTGTTATCCTTTTTTAAATCTAAGAAACTTAATAACACCCAATATGATGAGAATTTGCGACAGCCCGCTACTGCATGCAACAAAAACGTCAAGAATTCGATGTCTTCTATGATAGACTAGCTCATCCATCCCATAGACCATATTAGTAAAAACGAGGCAAAGAATACCAATTGCAAACAAGATTCTAATATTTTTCAATTTCGGAATACCCCACATGTTTGCAACCATGCCACCCAATAGTGCAATCAAAGTGCCATGCAGATAAAACCAGACATTAGTAACCTCAAATGCCAGGTTAAGCACTTTTGAAATAAAAACAAAAGACGAGACTAGAAGAACAAGGAACACCGGAAACACTTTCTTAATATAGATATGAAATTGCTTCTCCTCAGGTGCATTTTTTTGGATAGAGATAAACATAAAAAAGTAAAGCAAGTAAGAAAAGCTGCACAAAAACAGACAAGCATTCCACACGAATTTATCCGAAAATAGCCCACATACATCAGAAGCCAAAGTGCATAAAAGAATAAAGTACAGCAAAAGTCTTGCAGTCAATGTCTTAGAAGAACTCCTGATGTTAAAAGCGGTATTGCTCAGAAACCAGAAGGTAAGAATGGGTATGAGCAAGGGTTTTATATAATGCCTACCTCCATAATTACCTAAGTAAAGTAAGCAGCAGTCGGCCAGAAGAACCATAGAATAGATGAGCAACAAATAATACTTTTCAAAAAAGGTCTTTTCAATATGCATCGTAAAACAGTTGTTTAGGGAAATAAAGATATATAAAAAGAGTCATTCAGAACCAAACAACCCTTTTAAGCAAAGTATCAGTTAAAATCGGAAAGCACTATTGAACATTAAACTAGTTCAGGGATATTAATTATAAACCACACAAAAAGAGGTCAAAAGCCTTCAGTCTTTCAACCTCCAACCCTCAACCTCTTTCCTAAAACGTATAACGCCAAATGAAAATACTAGCTTGACTTCTTCTTCGCCTCTTTCATTTTTGCCAACTTCCTACTTGTATAAGCTGCCGTTGCAACAATTAAGAGAGAAGCCCCTCCATCTATGGGTGCACCTGCACCGCCACCTGCTGCTTGTCCATTTGCTTTTACACCACTGCCACTTGTTCCTGGTCCAGATGGATTTCCTTGTGCGTTTGCCGACAACGTTGCTGTTGTAGCTGCAACAACGATACCTACTACAGCTATTGCTTTTTTACTTGTATTCAATATTTTTCTCATTGTAATATTTTTTATTGATTTGTTATTGATTTGAATGACTGAATAATAAAAAGAATCCGAGTTAATGATTAGAAGTTCATTTTATCATTCAATTCATTCAATCATAATTATTATTTAATCGTTAATGCAGTACTGTTTGTTGTGCCATCTGCATCTATTGCTATCAGGCGATAGTTGCCTGCCGTCAATTGATTAGCCATTGCCACTGTTTCCAAGTTGCCACTAGTGTGGTTGATGACAGTACTATATACTTTTTGACCCATCATATTCACTACACTTACATTGTATTTACCAATAGTTCCTAATTCCACCTTAAAGTTTGAACCTCTTACTGGGTTAGGATAAAC
>CANGFK010000296.1 GCA_947452925.1 Chitinophagaceae bacterium
GGTGGTGCAATAGTTGGGTTACTAATAGTAATTACCTGGAACAAAACCAATAAAAAGACGTTCTATTAAAAAAGCTGTTAGCGTAAATTTAATCAATCAGTAACAGTACAGTTTTTACCTTTACAAAAAATATTTACAGTGAGCATCAGAGATTACGGCAATAAAAGAGTACCCTTACTAGGAGCTGAAAACAATGCACTTACTTGGCTTATCATTATCAATTGCACCGTATTTATCCTACTCAACTTCATACACGTTGTCTACTTTTTCTCCGAAATGCCGGCAGATTTCTTTCAACGTCAGATACTCGATTGGTTTTGTTTACCGGCTTCTCTGGAAAAGTTAAGTACCAGACCCTGGGTTTTGTTTACCTACATGTTCAGTCATCTTGGTGTATGGCAATTGATAAGCAGTTTGTTGTGGCTTTGGAGTTTTGGTTATATCCTTCAAGATTTAACAGGTAACCGCAAGTTGATTCCCATCTATTTGTATGGTGGTTTTGTTGGAGCTGTATTTTTTCTACTGACCAATAATATATTCCCAGTACTCTACCAACAAATAGACTCTTTGCCTCCAATGATGGGTGCTGGTGCGGCATTGATGGCTGTGGCTGTGGCTACCACTACCCTTGCACCGGACTACAGGCTTTTTCCTATGATTAATGGGGGTATTCCACTTTGGGTTTTGACACTTGTTTTTGCTGCAATAGACTATGCAACCATTGCGAGTTCTAGTGCAGGCTTGGCATTAGCACACTTAACTGGTGGCGCAATGGGTTTTATATTTATTAAACAACTAGGGAAAGGTAATGATCTTGGACAATGGATGATTGACCTGATGGAGTGGTGCGATAATCTTTTTAATCCAGAAAAGAAGAACTTCAATAAGCCACAAAAGGATAAACTTTACTATAAAACCAAAGACGCACCTTACAAAAAAACGCCCAACCTTACACAACAGAAGCTAGATGAAATACTGGATAAGATAAATCAGGAGGGTTACCACATGCTTACTGATGAAGAGAAATCTTTTTTGAAGAAAGCAAGTAAAGAAGAATTATAAACTATTGATGAGGAAATACAGTCCATTTATACGGTATCCATCATTTGCAGTATTTTACTTAATCACACTGCTCTATTTTTTAGGTTCTCTGACACCTTATATCACCTCTTTACATTTTAAAGGGTTCACTTACCTAGCTCTTTTTTTTCCCTTTCTATTTATTGGAATGGTGAGTACTTTTTTACTCAGTATATTCCTTTTCAAAAAATATAGCATCTTTCTTTTGCTCATTTTACTGTTGGGATATAGAAACATTTTCTCTACCACAAGCTTCATTTACCCCAAAAATTTCGAGCAGCAAAAAGCACCTAATACTTTCCGATTATTATCTTGGAATGTGAATGATTTTGTAACCTCTGATAAAAAAAGAGATACAGTTGGTGCACCAAGAAGAACAATTCTAGCTTTTATTAAATCGGTAAATGCAGACATTCTTTGTTTACAGGATTTCTCAAGTAGTGAGAGAGATAAATACGTTTTTTCTAATCTAGAATATTTAAAGGACACCCTGAATTACCCATACTATTATGTTTCCTCAGATGACAGTTCTAAGGGAGCCAAATACATCTATGGTACCGTTATATTGTCCAGATTTCCAATAACCGACTCCTGTAGGTTTGTCTATATTAGAAAGCATTTGCCTGAACACCTGATGTACGCCACCATCAATATCAAAGGGCATCCAATTAGATTTTATAATACACATTTACAGTCTATGTTCTTGCACCGATACGGAAGGGTTCCTTATAATAATGAGCAATTTATTTTAGATGATACTGCTATGATTTATTCTGGTCATCGTTATCAAAAACTTGTTTATTTCGATTCTATTCATATTGGGCAAGCAAAGCTGATAAAAGAAAAATTGAATGAGTGCACAATACAGTATATTTTCTGTGCAGATCTAAATTCGGTTCCGTCGAGTTATGTTTACCAGCACATTAGTACAGGTCTAAATGATGCATTCCTCCAAAAAGGTTTTGGATGGGGGACAACGTATGAGGGATTGTCACCCTCTCTAAGAATTGATGTGGTGTTGATGAGTAAAAACTTGAAAGCAAATCAATACTATTCTCCTAAACTCCAAAATGCTTCAGATCATTACCCAATTGTCACCGATATATCATTGCATTAGAAAAACTGCTAACTTTATTGCGTGTCCAGCAAAAGTATCTCACATAATATTATTAAGTTTATAATTCAGGCATTAACTATCTGTGTGAGTATAGTCTTTTTGGCAACCTGCCTAACGCCCTACCTAAGTCCAGATCGGTTTGGATGGGTTGGCTTTGCGGGTCTTGCTGCTCCTTACATCATTATTCTTCTTTTGTTTTCTATCCTTTTCTGGCTTTTTGCCAAACCATTATGGGCAATTTCATTGCTGATTATTCTTCTGATTGGTTATCGACAAGTAGCTGTTGTTTTCGCTTTTCACTTCAAAACTTCATTTGCAGAAAAAAAAGATAGTAGCAATATCCGTATTATCGATTGGAATTTGCGAGGCTTTAATGGACTTAATCAGGGTCGAAATACGAAAAAAATGGTTCGTACAGAGTTAGTGGAGAGTATCCTCAAACTCAATCCAGATATTATCTGCTTACAGGAATTCAACCACTCCTACAACACGGTTACCCACACCCATGAGCAAGCCAATAATATTGTTCTGTTTACACCAACACACCCTTACTACTACTTTTCTAAAGATTATAAGACTGCTAATGGATACACTTCGGGGAGTATTATTTTTTCCAAATTCCCAATACTTGATAGTGGTCGCCTTCGGTTTCCAAAAGGCGAAAGTGCCTTGTATATCGATATTGAAAAAGGTACAGATACCATTCGCATATATACAACGCACCTACAATCTTTCAAGTTTAAAAAGAATGACTACGAAAATATTGATAAGGTAGAAAGTAACGATAGTGCTGTACTTTCAGCTTCTAAGAGTGTTTTTGAAAAGATGCAGCCGGGTTTTAAAAAAAGGGCTATTCAGGCGAATTCTTTGAAGGATTGGTTAAGTAAAAGTCCTTATCCCAGTTTATTAGCAGGTGATTTTAATGATGTACCTAATAGTTACACTTACTTTACACTAAGAGGAAATCGGCAGGATGCCTTTTTACAGAAATGTTTTGGAATTGGTCGCACATTTGTTTCACTTGCTCCAACTCTGAGAATTGACTATATCTTACCCGACAAATTTTTTAAAGTAAATCAGTTTGAACTAGAAGATGAGGGCTTGAGCGACCACTTTATGTTGGTATCTGATGTAAGTCTTAAGTGATAATCCTTTGGAATTTTACGAATTATCACTCAAGACTTTTGCTACACCGCTCCAGTAAATTGTTTTAGAAATCTCACATCATTCTGGCTATACAAACGGAGATCATTTACTTGATACTTCAATTGACAAATCCTTTCAACACCCAACCCAAAAGCAAAGCCAGTGTATTTGCTACTATCAATGCCAAAGTTTTCCAACACCTTTGGATGTACCATCCCACTTCCTAAAATTTCTACCCAACCTGTATGTTTACATACATTACAACCTTTGCTATCACAAATCAAACAACTAATGTCCATCTCAGCACTTGGTTCGGTAAAAGGAAAGTAAGAAGGTCTAAACCTTACGCGCACATCTTTTCCAAACATCTCTTGAACGAAGAAATAAAGTGTTTGCTTCAAATCAGCAAAGCTTACGTTTTCATCTATATACAAACCTTCTATCTGATGAAAAAAGCAATGTGCTCTGGCGCTAATGGTTTCATTTCTATACACCCTTCCAGGACATATAACACGAATGGGCGGTTTTTGTGATTCCATTACTCTAGCTTGTGTGCTACTTGTGTGTGTTCGTAATAGCCAGGCAGGATTTTGATTAATGTAAAAAGTATCTTGCATATCTCTTGCAGGGTGATCTTCGGGTAAATTCATAGCACCGAAGTTGTGCCAATCGTCCTCTATTTCGGGTCCCTCTGCAATAGAGAATCCTAATGTTTTGAAAATAGAAACTATCTGGTTTCTTACAACGGTTAATGGATGACGTGTGCCAACAGGAACAAAACTACTTGGTAAGCTCCAGTCAATTTTTTTGTCGGAAGCATTGTTTGCACCACCTATTACGACTTGTTGTAACGCTTCAAATTTGGTTTCTACAAATTGTTTAAACTCATTGAGTACCTGTCCAAAAGCTTTTTTGTGTTCGTTGGGTACATTTCTCATTTCACCCATTACCGTTTTCAACAACCCTTTGGTTCCTAGGTATTGAATACGAAATGCTTCCAAGTTTTCGGGTGTACTTGCCACAGCAGCGGCTATTTCTTGTTTGTATTTTTCAATTTGTTGTAACAACGATTCCATCGGGCGAAGATAATTGAATAACATTTAAAATAGTTGAACGAAGAATAAGTGAGTCAAGAATATGGGTAGAAAGAACTTAAATGAAAGAAATAATTATAAAAAAACTGAATACATGCTGATGGTTGAACACAGTTAGCTATTTTCGTGACTTAAAGAAACGCTAAACAATGAACAGTGTAAAAAAAGTAATGGTAACTGGTTGCTTCGATTTGATGCATAGTGGTCATGTTGCCTTTTTGAATGAAGCAAGAAAGTTGGGAGAGGTGTTTGCTTGTATTGGAAATGACGAGAACGTA